>JAZOBL010000072.1:0-38862 GCA_045595945.1 Faecousia sp. | reverse complement strand
TTCCCCGGTACGCAGGGCGGTCCCTTGGAGCATGTGATCGCAGCCAAGGCGATCTGTTTTAAGGAAGCTATGGATCCCTCCTTTAAGACCTATGCGGCCAATATTGTCAGTAACGCCAAGGTGCTGGCAGAGGCCCTGCTGGCAGAGGGCTTTGATTTGGTTACCGGTGGCACGGACAATCACCTGATGTTGGCAGACCTGCGGCCTATGCACATTACCGGTAAGGAGCTGCAATCCCGCTGTGATGCCAATCACATTACTCTAAATAAGAACGCCATCCCTGGCGACCCGGAGAAGCCTACCGTCACCAGCGGTGTCCGGATCGGTACGGCTGCGGTGACCACCCGTGGCCTTGGGGCGGCGGAAATGAAGCAGATCGCCCGGTGCGTTGCCATGACTGCCCGTGACTTTGAGGGTACGGCTAAGCAGGTGCAAGATACCGTGGCTGCCATTTGCGAGAAATTCCCTCTGTACGGTTAATTATGAAAACAGGAGCAGCCGGCAGGCTGCTCCTGTTTTGCTATACGGCGATGTGGTGTTCGATTCCCCATTCACCCAAAAACCACCCAGAGGGAGCTTGTCTATGTTGAGATGAGGGGAATCGACATTTCCACAGGGGAAATGAAAATAAAGGTTTGGCGCGGTCAAGCCCTCGCCAGGGGCGCTCGTCCGCGCCGCATAGAATCAGTTCGATTCCTTCATCAATAAATAATAATACGCACCCCTAAGGGGTGCGTATTATTATTTGGTGGAGATGAGGGGAATCGAGGAGAAGAGGTAGCCACCAGTGTTTGCACTGGTGGCAGCAGATGTCCACTGGACATCTGCATTATGATGGGTTCGATTCCCCATTACCAAAAAGAAGACCACCCAATGGGTGGTCTTCTTTTTGGTGGAGATGAGGGGAATCGAACCCCTGTCCGAAGGCAACTTGGAAGGACTTTCTCCGGGCGCAGTTTGTTATTTACATTCCCTCATCCCGGCGGGAACAAACACCCAGCGGGAATCAGTAGCTTCATGATGCATGGTATGGGCAAAGCTTACCATACGCACGTGCTCCACTCAGATGACACCCAAGCCCGGCTCGTGGATCTTCCGGGGAGGATGCGCGCCTAATTAGGCAGCGATAGCAACAGTCTTGTTGTCAGTTAAATTTAAAAAGTACCCGTTTTATCGTGGTCAGGCGCCACGGCCCGCTTATCCAGCCTCACTACCCCCGTCGAAACCAGTACATCCCCATATCAACAGGTGTGGGCTAGGGGTACCGAGGCACCCCTATATTTGCGTTAGAAACGGCCGTAGGGATCCGGCAGCTTGTTGGGTTCGGGATAGGTCTCGCCCTTAGTGTCCACAGTGATGGAAGCGATCTTCTGCTCAGCCACGGGACGATCCTGCATGCCGGTCTTGGTAGCAGCAATAGCATCCACCACATCCATACCGGAGGTCACCTTGCCGAACGCGGCATACTGGCCGTCCAGATGTTTGGCATCCTGGTGCATGATAAAGAACTGAGACCCGGCGGAGTTGGGAGAGGAGGAACGGGCCATAGAAAGGACACCGCGCTTATGCTTTAGCTCGTTCTTAAAGCCGTTGAAGAAAAACTCACCCTTAATGCAGTAGCCGGGGCCACCCATTCCGGTGCCGTCGGGACAACCGCCCTGGATCATGAAGCCGGGGATGACCCGGTGGAAGATCAGGCCGTCATAGTAGTTATGATTGGCAAGGTCGATGAAGTTATACACGCTCTGGGGTGCTTTTTCGGGATACAGCTCGCCCTCAATGATGCCACCGTTTTCCATGGTGATTTTGAATGTAGGGTTCATATTAATATCTCTCCTTCATTGCCCGGTCGATCTGGCGCTTGGCATCCCGCTCGGCCGCAGCTTGTCTTTTATCGTACAGTTTTTTGCCTTTGCACAGGCCTACTTTCACCTTCACTCGGCTGCCCTTCAGGTACACCGACAGGGGGATCAGCGCATAGCCGTCCTGCTTAACCTTTCCGAACAGACGCATGATCTCCCGTTTATGCATCAGCAGCCTACGGGGGCGCTTGGCATCGGGATTGAACCGGTTACCGTGGTCGTAGGGGGAGATGTGCATCTGGTTGAGGATCAGTTCGCCATCTTTAATACCGCACCAGGCATCCTTCAAATTCAGAGTACCTTTACGGATGGATTTGACCTCTGTGCCGCATAGCTCAATGCCTGCTTCCATCTCTTCTTCCACATAATATTCGTGGTAGGCTTCCCGGTTGCGGGCCATCACTTTGATACTTTCTTTTTCCAGAACGCGCACCTCCTTTTTCCTAGGATTCAATTGGTATTATACCATAGGTGTCAAGTGAATCAAACAGGAATGCTTGCAAATGTTCCGGTGTGGAAAATGTATAATTGCACAGAGATTGCATTTCTTCCGTCAGCTCCGGAAATTCGGTCTTTCCCCAGGCGGCGAAGGCGATTTCCACCCCTACCGGCTGCACCATTTGCCACGCCAGCTTCATATCGTCCACTACCAGAAGCTCCTGGGGCTTTAATTGATAGCGCTCCATAATATGTTCCAGAGGATAGGGGTTCGGCTTTCTCTGATGCTCCGGCAGATCCCAGCCGTAAATGGCATCCGGCTGTACGCCAAAATGTACATCGTAATCCCGGGTAATATTTTGGATACTGGAGTGGGAGACCACGCATACAAGGCCGCCCTCCTGCTTTTGCCGGCGGATCACATCGCCGATCCCGGGGAAGGGGGCAGGGATATGGGTGGTGACATATTCCATCCAGCCTATGTATTCATCGTCAAGCTCCTTCTTGGTGAACTGAAACCGCTGCCGGCACATATCCGCAAATCCAAGATTATGGCAGTCATGGACATAATCTTTGAAAGAGATGGATGCGCCTGGGCGGAATTGACTGAGAATACGGCAGAAGAAGGGGTAGCCGATGGTTTTTTCACTTTGCACCACAGTATCGTCGTGATCCAGAACCAGACATGGATATCTTAACATAGCATTTGCGCACCTTTCGTCGTTTGCTGTCATTATACCAAACCGGCAGGGAAGTGGCAACCGGAAAATTCCTCTTGCTATTATAGAACAAATGTACTATAATAAACACAGAAAGAGGTGAGTAGGGTGAATTGGGTAAATTGTCCTGTAGATGTGATATCCGTGTGCAGCGCCGGTGGGCAGATCCAACCCCTGCGCCTGCGGGTGGAGGATGAGAACCACCAACTGCTGCGGATCGATATCACGGAGGTGGTCAGCAGTAAAAGCATCCAGTATGTGGGGATCGAGGCGCAAGTATTTGTGTGCAAGGCGGAGGTAGACGGCAAGCAGTGGCTGCTGGAGCTGAAATATACCATCCGCAGCCATAGCTGGTGTATTATGAGAAGGGTGTACTGATATGGGGCAGCGGGTGATTTTTCATGTGGATGCCAACAGCGCGTTTCTGTCCTGGACGGCAGCCTATAAAGTCAAGGTACTGGGGGAGTCCGTAGATCTGCGGCAGATCCCATCTGTGGTGGCGGGGGATCGGGAATCCCGGCACAGCATTATTCTTGCCAGAAGTACCCCTGCCAAGAAATATGGGATCCAGACAGGAGAGCCGTTATTTCAGGCGCTGGAGAAATGCCCGGATCTAACTGTTGTAGCGCCGGACTACGAACTGTATGTGGAAGCCTCCCGGCATTTTGTGCAGATGCTCCGCCAGTTTAGCCCTATGGTGGAGCAGTACTCTATCGACGAGGCCTGGGTGGATATGACCGGCACCCGGCGGTTGTTCGGTGATCCCCGACTGGCAGCGGAGGCGATTCGCAAGCGGATCTGGGAGGAACTGGGGTTTACGGTGAATATCGGGATCTCCACCAACAAGCTGCTGGCAAAGATGGCAGGGGATTTTGAAAAACCCAATAAGGTCCACACCCTGTACCCGGAGGAAATGGAACAAAAATTCTGGCCCTTGCCGGTGCGGGATCTTTTTTTGGTGGGTGCCGCTACGGAGCGGAAACTGAAAAATCTGGGGATCTATACCATTGGGGAACTGGCAAATACCGACCCCGGGATTCTGCGGAAACGGCTGGGAAAGCATGGGGAGACGATCTGGCATTTTGCCAACGGCCGGAATGCGGATATGGTGACACCGGAGCCTGCGGAGAATAAAGGATATGGTAACGCCACCACAACTGCCCGGGATGTAACAGATCGGCAAACCGGATATCGGGTACTGCTGAGCCTGTGTGAAACGGTCGCTATGCGAATGCGCAAGGACGGAAAGAGCGGCAGCTGCATTGCGGTGCATTTGCGTACCAATGGCTTTCATCATTTCTCCCATCAGCTGCAATTGCCCGGGGCGACCAATCTGACCTCAGAACTATTTTCCGCGGTGTGCCGGGCCTTTGATGAGGCCTGGGACGGGCAGACGCCCTTGCGACAGCTGGGAGTACAGGTGACAAGGCTGGCAAAAGAACCCTACCAGCAGTACGATCTGTTCTCCGGTGTGAGTCCGGTGCAATATGAACGAAAATTGCGGCTGGATGAGACCGTGGATGCGCTGCGGGATAAATTCGGCGAGGATATTATCCGCCGGGCCAAATTTGCCGACGGAGAAGGCAGCCATATGGCAGGCGGCTTGAGCAAAGCCCGCCGTACCGGAGTCACCAAACCGGTGCCAAAAGAATTTTAGGTAGAAAAATCAGTAAGACTGTGGTATCATAGTGAATATCAAAAGCTGCGGAGGAAGTACCATGTCAATCGTTACCTTTTACCGGGGACATCCCAATCCCCCAAAAACCACCCAGAAAACACATTTGGGTGTCAACCTAATCATCACCTACAACGGAAAACTTCTGCTGGAAAAGCGTAGTGACTGTGATACTTGGGGGCTGATAGGCGGCGGTGTGAAAAACCACGAGAGCGAGCTGGAGGCCGTTGCACGAGAAACATACGAGGAGATAGGACTACGCATCCCCAAGGACAGGTTTCAGAGGCTGGGCGTTTATGGAGAGCCGGGGCGCATTGCGGCGTATCAGGACGGCAGTATCTGGCGGATGGTGATTGTGGTGTTTGGTGTGGAATTGCAGGAAGAGCCCAAACTGGTTATTAGCAGCGAATCCAACGATCTGCGCTTTTTCTCCAAGGAGGAACTGAGGGACACCGAAACGGTGATTGTCCACAGTGATATTATAGAAGACTGGTTCTTAAATAAATAAAGATAACCCCACACCTGCCGGTGTGGGGTCAGTTTTATACATTACTTGGCAAAGGCCATCAGCTTTTCAGCATCCAGCTTGTCATAGCCGGCAATGAAGGATGCCAGCTCTGCGGCGATCATCTTGGCACCACCCACAGAGTTACTTTCAATGTTCAGGGGCAGCAGAGGATCGTGCAGAGACAGTCGCAGCAAGAACCAGCCGTTGCCGTGAGCCTCATCCAGGTTCACCCGGACGCCCTCAAAGTTGCTGGGCGCAAGGCTCCAGCCTTCTTGCGTTTCGGCATAGGCAGTCAGTTCATCAATCACCTGTTGTCCGTAGGGCTTAAACTCCTCCAGCAGGATGTTCATACGGAACTCCACGCTCTCTGCAGGCTCTTCCAAAGCGGCGATCAGGGATTCCAGGGTGTAGCCTTCTTTTTTGCCCCGGGCCAGCTCAATGAGAAGCTTGGTAACCAGATAGGCGCCGTCATCCAGAAAATAGTTCTCTTTCAGAGCGCCGTGACCGGAGGTCTCAATGGCCAGTTGACTGTCCTGTCCCAGACCGTTCAGCCGGATGGACTCGTTGATCACATTCCGGTAACCCCGCTTGAAGCGGTGATGAATACCGCCTTTTTCCTCAATAAACTTGGCAAGTCCGGTGGAGGTGATGGAGTCGGTAACGATGGTGGTACCGGGATGTTCCCGGAGCAGGATGGCGGAAAGCATGGCGATGATCCGGTTCCGATTCAGCTCGCTGCCGTCAGACAGCACAGCGCCGGCACGGTCCACATCCGTGTCAAAGATGATGCCTAAGTCCGCCTTTGCCAGGTTCACAGACTCTGTGATAGCCTCCATGGCCTTGTGATCCTCCGGGTTGGGGATGTGGTTGGGGAAGCTGCCGTCGGGATCCAGGTAGCGGCTACCCTCGGTGTTGGCGCCCAGGGGTTTCAGCACCTTGTCCACATAGAATCCGCCTGCGCCGTTGCCGGCATCCACAACGATCCGGAATCCCTCCAGGGGCTTGTCTTCACCTGTGGCGGAACGAATCTTGTCAGCCAGAATGCCTGCATAGGTATCCATGAATTCGCCGCTTACAAGGCTGCCGACTGCAAGACCGGTGGTCTCGTCACCGCCTGCGTAGGACAAAATTTGCTTAATATCGCCCTTTTCCAAGCCGCCGTCGGCTGTGAAGAACTTAAAGCCGTTCCTGTTAAAGGGCAGGTGACTGGCGGTGATCATAACAGAGCCGTCAAATGCATAGCCTTCTGTAACAGTGGACATAAACATTGCGGGGGTGCTGGCCATTCCGAAGTCTGTCACTTCCAAACCCTGCTGCACCATAGCATCGCAGATCCAGCCACAGAGGGTCTCGCCGGACAGACGGGAGTCACGGCCAACGGCTACACGCAGACCGGCCTTCTTTCCAGACTTCTGCACCAGCCACAGAGCAAAACCTCTGCCAATGTCCCGGCATGCGGCCTCTGTCAGATTGATATGCTGACCCTCAATACCTTCCAGAGCAACACCTCGAATATCGCTGCCGTTTTGCAGCTTGCTGTAATCCATGCAATTTCCTCCTTGTCAACGATTGGTAATATGATTTATTTGCATTATATCATGCCGTTTTCGAATAATCAACATTGGCGGCGTGAAATCATAGGGGATATCAACAAAAAACACTCCATTCAATATGAAAGATTTGTTGGAAAAAATTTCATTTCTCTGCAAGAATTAACTTGATTTGTGCATACAGTAGGTTTATAATACAAGACAAAGGTGTCGAAAATTCATTTTATGGCATAATGCGATCTGACGCAGATCCATAAATTTATTTTGCACCTGCAAGATAAGAGGAGGGCGAAAAAATGAATAGATATGTAGAAAGCGTCATTGAGTATGTAAAACAGAAGCATAGCAACGAGCCTGAGTTTGTGCAGACCGTTGAAGAGGTCTTTACATCCATCGCTCCTATGGTCGACAAGCATCCTGAGTATGAGAAGGCTGACCTGCTTAAGCGCATGGTTGAGCCGGAGCGGATGTTCACATTCCGGGTGGTCTGGACCGATGATAACGGTCAGACCCACACCAATATTGGCTACCGTTGCCAGTTCAACGGCGCCATCGGCCCCTATAAGGGCGGTCTGCGGTTCCAGGCGAATGTGAACCCCAGTATTATTAAATTCCTTGGCTTTGAGCAGACCTTTAAGAACAGCCTGACCGGCCTGCCCATGGGTGGCGGCAAGGGCGGTTCCGACTTTGACCCTGCCGGCAAGTCCGATGCGGAGATCATGCGTTTTTGCCAGAGTTTTATGACCGCGCTGTACCGCTATATCGGTCCGGATGTGGACGTACCCGCCGGTGATATGGGCGTGGGCGGCCGCGAAATCGGCTACCTGTTCGGCCAGTACCGCCGTCTGAAGGGCGTTTGGGAGAATGGCGTGCTCACCGGCAAGGGCTTCAGCTACGGCGGTTCTCTGATCCGTCCCGAGGCGACCGGCTACGGTGCTGTTTACTACCTGCAGGAGGTTCTCAAGCACGAGAACGACACCATTGAGGGCAAGCGTATTGCCATTTCCGGCTACGGCAATGTGGGCTGGGGCATCATGAAGAAGGCTGCTGAGTTAGGTGCTAAGGTTACATATTTTGCAGGTCCCGACGGCTACATCCATGATCCCGACGGCGTGACGGGCGAAAAGCTGGACTACATTCTGGAAATGCGGGCAAAAGACCCCATGCACTGCAAGCCCTATGCGGATAAATATGGTGTTGAGTTTGTTCCCGGTGCAAAGTGCTGGGGTGTCAAGGATGTGGATATCTACATGCCCGCTGCCACCCAGAACGATGTACGCATGGACTCTGCGGAGAAGATCGCAGCCTCCGGTGTGAAGTACTACATCGAGGTTGCCAATATGCCCACCACCAACGATGCACTGGACTTCCTGCGCAGCCAGAAGCACATGATCGTGGCACCCTCCAAGGCAGTTAACGCCGGCGGTGTTGCTGTTTCCGGTCTGGAAATGAGCCAGAACTCTGAACGTCTTGTGTGGACCGCTGAGGAAGTGGACGAGAAACTCAAGGGCATCATGAAGGTGATCCACGCTATGTCTGTGGAGGCTGCTGAGGAGTACGGTCTGGGCTATGACCTGGTTGCCGGTGCCAACCTTGCAGGCTTTAAGAAGGTTGCAACTGCTATGATGGAGCAGGGCGCATTCTAAAAAATACATAATGAAACACCCCATTTGTTGTATCAACAAATGGGGTGTTTTTCGTGTCAATCAGCCGTAGGTTCCGTTTAAGTATTCCATAGCCATGCGGTATCCGTCGATTCCTTTTCCCTTGATCGTCTTTTCACAGTAAAGACCTGGGTAGGAAACCTGCCGAAAGGATTCCCGGGCGTCGACATCGGAGATATGCACCTCTACAGCTGGGATACGCACTGCTTTCAATGCGTCTAAAATGGCAACAGAGGTATGGGTGTAGGCAGCAGGATTGATGACAATGCCATCAAATTTTCCATAGGCTGCCTGTATTTTATCTACCAAATCCCCTTCATGATTGGATTGAAAATGCTCAGCCACGATCCCAAGGGTAACTGCGGTGCGTTCAACCAATGCAAGCAGATCCTGATAGGTATCCTTGCCATAGATGCCTGGCTCCCGAATGCCCAGCATATTGATATTCGGTCCGTTTAGCACCAGAATTTTCATAGAAGACCCTCCAAACGTAAAATCGCATTCAGCGTATTCTGAGGTGTTTGCTCATTGTGGACTGTAAAGTCTGCAAATGACCGGTAAAGTGGCTCTCTCGCTTGATACATATCTGCCAGTTTCCCCGCTTGAGACAATGGTCTGCCGTCTGTGGGCAGCTGATCCAGCGGCCGTCGCAGCCAGATGATCCTGCCGTTCTGGTGCAGAAGGGGATAATTCTCCTGTCGTGTAACACAGCCTCCGCCGGTGGCAATCACTAGACCGGACTGACTACCCAGCTGGGCCAGGACGGAAGTTTCCCGTCGTCGAAATCCAGTTTCGCCCTCATGGGTAAAAATTTCTGGAATATCCATTCCTGCCATATCCACGATCTGCTCGTCTACGTCATAGAATGTCCTCCCAGTTGCTTCGGCCACAAGCCTGCCTAAAGTAGATTTTCCGCAGCCGGGCATGCCGATGAGAATCAGATTCTCCATCTGCCGCTGCAGAACATGATGGATCTCCTCAATTATATTGTCGGGAATTTTGGTGCCTGTGAACCATTCTGCGCTTTCCTTTGCTTGGGCTACCAGCATCCACAGGCCGTTTTCGGCAACCAACCCCTGGCGTTCCGCGTCCAGCAGCAACTGGGTTCTGGCTGGGTTATACACAACATCCAAAACGCCTTCCAGGTTGGGAAATAGGGAAAGATCAACTGGTGACACACCGGTATTGGGATACATACCCACTGGCGTGGTATTAACGATCACTGCTGCATCTGCATGCAGGTGCAGATTTCCGTAATGATTCTCACCGGAGCGAGAGATCACAATCACATCCGCACCCTGCTCCTTTAGAACAGCAGTAACAGTAGCGGACGCGCCACCGCTGCCCAGAACCAAAACTTTTTTATCTGCTACCTGTAGCCCGGATCGATTCAGCATGGACAGGAAACCAAAATAGTCGGTGTTGTGCCCAATCAGAGTGCCATTTTTCTGCCGGACGACAGTATTGACAGCGCCGATCATTTTGGCTTTGTCGGATAGGTGATCCAGATAGGGGATAACATCCTTTTTATAGGGGATGGTCACATTTAAGCCTGTGAATTCTCCGCTTTTCAAGAAAGACGCCAGTTCCTCCGGCTCTTTTTCAAAAAGCCCATATGGATAATCGCTCAGATAACCGTGGATCTGGGGGGAATAGCTGTGACCGAGCTTTCTGCCCAGCAAACCGCAAATCATTTAAACCACCTCGGTGTAGCTACCTAAATACTTAAACTCCTCGCAAAGGTCATCCAGCTCACACATCAGCTGCACAAACTCCTCGGAGTAAATAGAGGTTTCCAGATCAAAGTAGAACATGAATTCAAAATCCCGCTCCGGAATAGGCCGGGATTCAAGTTTGATCACATTGATCCCAAGCACATACAGCCGGGCCAGAACCTTATACAATGCTCCGGGCTTGTGGGACAGAACAATCATAATGCTGGTCTTGTCAGAGCCGGGGTAGATCTCCAGGTTCTTGCTGATGCAAATAAACCGGGTGCGGTTGTTTCCCTTGTCCTGAATGGAATCAGCAAGGCTCTTTAGACCGTACAGTTCTTCACAGGCCTGACTGGAGATGGCTGCTACATCCAGTCTACCGGATACAGCTACCATATTGGCTGCCACAGCGGTATTTTCCACAGGGATCACCTTGACACCGGGCAGCCGCTTCAGAAACTCACTGCACTGGTTGATGGCCTGTTCATGAGAATAAATCTCTGTGAGATTCTCTATTTTCGCGCCAGGATTGGCAATCAAGTTGTGATCCACCTTCATACGGAAGGTCCGGACGATGGAAAAATTATGGTGGATCATCAGATCATAGACCTTTTTCACAGAGCCTGCGGTGGAGTTTTCAATAGGCAGGATGCCGTACTGACACAGGCCCTGCTCAATAGCATTAAACACACCGTCGAAATTCTTGAAATACATAATGAAGGGGTTCTTAAACATCCTCTCACAGGCGATTTGAGAGTAGGCACCCTCCACGCCCTGACAGGCAACCATGGGTGCCTGAGGGAAGAGCTTTTCGGTGTTCTCAATAGAATCGGTGATTCGCTCATACAAAGGGGTCACAGCAGTATTACGCTTGCTCTGATAGCTGCGGCTGAGCTCAAAGAGCATGGAATACAGGACACGGGTATAATTTGCCATATCGTCCCCTGCCTTTTTTGCCACATCCTGCAGGATCTCCCGCTCCCGGGAGGGCACATGGATGGGTAAATGATGCTCCTTTTTATAATCGGCGATCTGAGCGGATGTTTCCATCCGCTTCACAAATAATTCCACTAACTGGCTGTCAATGGAATCAATTTGATTTCGCAGTTCGTTCAGTTCCATAATTCATTCCTCCTAGAATAGTCCTGCTGCCAGGCAGGCATCCATTACGGCGATGGCAGCGGCTGCCTCTACTACCGGTACGGCTCGGGGTACGATACACGGATCGTGGCGGCCGTGAATGGTTAGCTCTTGATCCTCCAGCTTGCTGAGGCTTACACTTTGCTGCGCCTTGGCAATGGAGGGAGTAGGCTTAATGGCAGTTTGAAATACCAAAGGCATGCCGTTGGTAATGCCACCAAGAATGCCGCCAGCTCGATTGGTGAGGGTCTGGACAGCACCATCCTTTATTGTATACGAGTCATTATTCTGGCTTCCCCGCAGGTAGCTGCCGGTAAAACCGGACCCAAAATCCAATCCCTTTACAGCGGGAATGCCGTACACGATCTGCGCAATGCGGCTCTCCATACCGCCAAACATGGGGTCACCGATTCCCGCAGGAAGACCGGTGACAATACACTCAATAATGCCGCCTACACTGTCACCTTCAGCTTTTGCTTTTGCGATCTCCTGCTGCATTTTTTCACCAGCATGAGGATTTAAAACAGGGAAATCATCGCCGATGGCATCCAGATCCGGATGCACCCAATCCAGGTAGACAGGATCATCCGCAACACCGGCGATCACGCTGATGTGGGCGCCGATGCGAATACCTTTTTTCTCGAGCCATTGTTTACACATACCGCCGGCAATGCAAAGGGGCGCGGTCAGGCGACCGGAAAAATGTCCGCCGCCGGCAACATCCTGGTAGCCACCGTATTTCACCTGAGCAGAATAGTCCGCATGGCCCGGTCTTGGGCAATCCTTCAGATTGCTGTAATCGCCGGAACGGGTGTTGGTGTTGGTAATCATTGCGGCAATGGGGGCGCCACAGGTATGCCCGTCCAGAATACCGGACAGGATCTCAGGCCGATCAGTCTCCTTGCGGCTTGTGGAATATCCATTCTGGCCGGGAGCCCGACGGTTCAAAAACAGCTGAAGCTGCTCCAGATCCACCGGAAGACCGGCGGGAATACCGTCCAAGGTCATACCGATAGCAGGGCCGTGGGATTGGCCGAATATGGAAAGTTTTAGGTGTTCACCGTATGTGCTGCTCATAATTACCTCCCAAACGCTTAAATTCCTGCCAGAAGGCGGGGTAGGATTTTGCCACACATTCTGCGCCGAGAATGGTCACCGGTCCGTTGGCAACGGTTGCACCGATAGCGGCAGCCATGGCAATGCGGTGGTCTCCGGCTGCGTCTACGGTACAGCTGCGGAAGCGTCCGAAACCAATGGTCAGCGTAGACTCGGTGGACACCGCCGGGACGCCGAAAGCCTCCATCATGTTGCTGACGGAAGCCACCCGGTCGGATTCTTTCATACGAAGACGCTGGATATCTGTAAATATTGCACCGTTTTTCGCACCGAAAAGAACGGCCATGATTGGCACCAGATCCGGAATGTCTGCGGCGGATATAACCGGATTTTGCGCATCCTGCTCTATGATGGCAGCGATTGCGCGATCTCCTTGGGTGGAGTCCGGATTCAGGTTGTCGACTGTCAGACTGCTTCCAAGTTTGTTCGCAACCAAAAAGAATGCAGCATTGCTCCAGTCGCCCTCAACGCAGACATGTCCCGGTGAGGGGAAGGGACGGCTGCCTTGTATCATATTTCCTTGCGTAGAAACGCCAAACAGAGACAGTGCCTGCTTGGTAATGTCTATATAGGGTTTAGACTGCAGCTGCCCAGTGACAGTAATGTGGCTGACGCCGGGCAGTAAAGCAGTTGCCAGCAGCAGACCTGTAATAAACTGGCTGGATACACTGCCACTGATGGTGTACTCACCGGGCAGTAGCTGACCGCTTACAGAAATGGTAGTTATCGTGGGTCGGGAAAGTCTTGCACCCATCCGTTCAAGCTCCTCCCATAAGGGCGACAGGGGCCGATCTGGAAGGCGTCCGGACATGTGGATGGTGGCATTTACGCCCAAAGCGCAAACAACTGGCAGAATAAACCGCAATGTGGAACCGCTTTCACAGCAGTCGAGGGTTGCACTTTTCGGCAGGTCAGCAATAGGTGTTACCACGTATCCGTTGTCATTACGGAGGATCTTTGCGCCCAGAGCCCGCAGACAACTGGCGGTTGCCTCGATATCCTGATTGGTGTCCGGGCAGTAAAGAACGGTTGGCTGGTCAGAAAAGGCAGCGCAGATCAGCAGGCGATGTGCCTGCGATTTAGACGGGATCGCACGGAGCGTACCGGACAACCTGCCGGGATAGATGGTGATGTCCATATCAAAGACCTTCTTGAATAAAAGATTCCAGTTCTGCTACCGGTGTAGGGATGATCTCACAGTTTCCGATGGCACGGGGAATAATCAAACTAACGCTGTTGCCGGAGCGCTTTTTATCTGACAGGGCGCTGGCTAACAGCTGCTTTGCAGAATATTCGGTAGTCGAGGGCAGCCGGAATTTCTCCAATACCCTCAGAAGACGTGTATACACATCTGTCGGGCACAGCTTCCGTCCGGCAGCGGCTTTTGTGACAATGGCCATGCCGATGGCAACAGCCTGTCCGTGGGTAATTTGAAAGTTGCTGTGCGCTTCTATACCATGACCGATGGTATGCCCTAGATTGAGTTTTTGCCGCAATCCGGTATCAAATTCATCCTTGCAGACCACATCCCGCTTTAGCGAAATGCATCTGCCGATCACAGACTCCCGGTCAAAGTCCAAACCATCTGTCTGCAACTGGGTAAATAATTGGGCATCATACAGCATGCCGTATTTGATGACCTCTGCACAACCGTCGGTGAAGACGGATTGGGGAAGCGTGCTTAGAACAGACGGGTCACACAGTACCATTGATGGCTGGTAAAATGCACCTACTAAATTCTTTCCTGCGGGAAGGTCAATGGCAGTTTTACCGCCCACAGAGGAGTCTACCATAGCCAGCAGGGAAGTAGGGACTTGCATATAAGGAATACCCCGTAAATAGGTTGCGGCTGCAAAGCCGGTAATGTCGCCTGCCACACCGCCGCCTAACGCCAAAAGTGCGTCAGAACGGGTCAGATGATGTTCTGCAAGAAAATTAAGGATTTCCAAATAGGTGGTTGCGTTTTTGCTGGCTTCGCCAGCGGGAAATACATAGTGGATCACACGAAAACCCGCTTGCACCAGACTATTTTGCGTGCGGTCACCGTATAGGGGCCAAACATTGCTATCGCTGATAACCGCAACAGTGCAGGCCTTCTTGCAGACCTGCTGCAAATATGTACCGGCTTGATCCAGCAAACCGGATTCTACCAACACATCATATTTGCGGGATGCGGGAACGGAAATACGGATCATCCGTCTACCTCCTCCTTGCGGCGCTTGCCTTCCTCCAGCAGAGCGATCAAGGCGTATTTGTCATCATTTTCCAATGCAGACCGATATTGGACCAGGCTGTCCATATAGATCTGCAATTCTTTAAGCACATTTTCCTTGTTGGACAGGAACAGCTCTGCCCACATAATGGGATTAAGCCATGCAACACGGGTAAAATCCTTATAGCTGCCTGCAGAAAAACCCTTATGCCGTGTAGCGGTGGGGGATTTGATAAAGGCGTTACTGAGGATGTGGGGCATTTGGGAAGTAAATGCGATCATGGCATCGTGGTCAGCGGCAGTTGTCACTGAAAACGAGCCAAACTTACAGGGCTCCAATGCATCCACAGCCCGCTGCAGCAGCTCCGGATCATCATGGACTGGGGGGACAAGTACCATTGGTGCACCCTGAAACAGATTGGAACGGCTGTATTTGAATCCGGAAAAATGGGAACCTGCCATGGGGTGACCACCGATAAAAGTGAACCCGTACTGTTTCGCAAGAGGGAAACAACGGCGGCAAATCTCTTCTTTGATACCGCAACAATCCATCACAAGAGTGCTGGGGCGGATCCGTGCGCCGTGCTGTTCCAGCCAGGTGGCAGAGCCGTCTGCATAAACAGACAACAGGATCAAGTCGCAGCCGGGAATGGTTTTTTCATCCAAAACAGCGTGGACAACACCAGCCAACTGGGCAAATTCCAGGATACTCTGATCCAGATCCCAGGCGAAAACGTTGTGACCTGCTTTAGCATATGCTCTGGCGAGAGAACCGCCGATCAAACCCAGACCCAAAACACCGACATTCATTGAATTACCTCTCTGATTTTCTGCACCCGCTTGTTCAGATCGTCAAACTGTGCCGGTGTCAGAGATTGACTGCCGTCGCACAGGGCGCAGGCGGGGTTGTTATGAACCTCAACCATGATTCCGTCAGCACCGGCAGCAGCAGCACCCATGGCCATGGAGGGCACTAAGGATGCACGGCCGGTAGCGTGGCTGGGGTCAATCACGACCGGCAGGTGAGACAGCTCGTGCAACACGGGAATTGCCGACAAATCCAGTGTGTTACGGGTATAGGTTTCATAGGTCCGGATACCACGCTCACACAGAATGATATTCTCGTTGCCTTCGCTCATAATGTATTCGGCGCTCATCAGAAGCTCTTGCAGAGTATTGGCAAGACCGCGCTTTAAAAGGATCGGCTTGTCTGTTTTTCCCAATTCCTGCAGAAGATCGAAGTTTTGCATATTTCGTGCGCCAACCTGAATGATATCCACATCCTGAAACAGATCCAGAGAGCGTGTGTTCATGATTTCGGTGATAATCGGCATGCCGGTGGCTTTTTTCGCCTCCAGCAGGAGACGGATACCCTCATCCTTTAATCCCTGAAAAGCGTAGGGAGAGGTGCGGGGTTTGAATGCGCCACCACGGAGAATATCTGCGCCAGAGGCTTTTACCGCGGTGGCAACCTCGATGATCTGCTCCTCGCTTTCTACAGAGCAGGGACCTGCGATCATGGCAAAATGACCGCCTCCGATCTTAACATTTCCAACACAGATCACACTGTCTGTGGGATTAAATTTCCGGTTGGCCTGCTTAAAGGGCTCTGAAACACGGCGGACACTTTCTACGATTTCCAGGCTGCTAAGCAGCTCTGTGTCCACCCGGCTGGTATCGCCCACCAGCCCCAGAATGGTAAATTCCTTGCCTTCCGATACATGCACATCCAAATTCATGTGTTTGAGCCAGTTCAGCAGATGCTCTGTCTGTTGGGGAGTCGTTCCGGGTTTCAAAATAGCAATCATTTTCTAACATCTCCTAAATATAAAAACGCCGCACAGCTAAGCTCCTGTGCGGCGTCTGTAAATACTGGTGTGTTGATTGCAAATGCAGCACAAATCGCTATTACTTTTTACGGAAGAAAAAGTAATAGTAGTTAAAGTAAAACTGTGCAGCACTTACAGATGTAACCATAATTGGCCTCCATATACGATAACTATGCTTACTATAACACTATGTACCAGATTTTGCAAGTACAATTTTCAATTAACCTGTTACGGTAAATTCCTGTGTCGCAGCCTGCGCACCGTTGAAATATATATTCACGATATAATCACCGGGCTCACTGGGCATGATCGGCATATTGAGTTCGCAGTAATTACGGTACCACATGGAAACCCAGGGGTTTGTAACATGGGCAACATCCAAAAGTGTGCCGTCCTTACTGTAAATGACAAACAGAGTGGTAATGTCATCCTCAGAGACACCGTATGATTTTGTCAAACGGACAAGGAACGATGCATTTTCGCCAGCTTGGAAAGTGGTGGTGAAATCCTCATCCCGCAGGTCGTAACGATCCCAATTACTGGCTTCCGGTGTTCGACACATTTTGAATACAAGATCTTCAGAACTCACCGCAATGCCTTGATAATCGCAGGCAAATGCAGGTGCGTCCGGTATGGTGATAATGCCGTCTGAACCCAATAAAATGTTTCCGGAGACATCCTCCAGACGGTAGTGATAGATAGCACCGGGAATCAGGGGAGAGATCGTGGCGCTGTTTTGATCACAGAGCATGATTTCATCTTCCTCAAGACCTTCAGCATAATACCGCAGCACCCAACCGTCTGCTGGTATGTCCTGACTGGTTTTCCAGCTTAAATTTACAGCAGAGGAGGTAACATCCACAGAAAAATCATAGGCGGTGACTGTATCCTTCTCCACGGTCACGATCTGGCTGACACTCATGTCCTGGGCAGTTACCTCGATTTGATACGACTCACTATGGTCAATATCATCAAAGGTTACCTGCGTTGCGTCCGTGACAATGGTTTCGTTGTAGTTGTCGTTGTAGCAGCGAACAGACCAATTGGCAACCTCAGCTTCCTCCGGTGCATCCCAGCTGACACTGAGAATATTGTTCATAAAACTGTCAGCAGACAGATTCTGCGCACTGACTACCTTGCTGGGGGTAAAGGTCAATGTATCAGGTCCGTTCAAATACAGGGATTCTTTAGGCTCGATCGTGAATGTGTACGCATTGCCCAAGGTCAGACCGGTAATGGTAATGGTGTGAGAGGGGAAGGTCAGCGTTTGCGGTTCTTCGCCCTCCGCAGAATAGGTAACACTCCACTCGTCACTGTCTGGACCATCCACAGTAAAGCTCAAAATAACACTGCCGTCGGTGCTGCCGGTAACAGCATGAAACTGCACGATGTTGGTTTGGATAGGGGTGGAATATGCGGTTGCGGTATTCCCAGTTAGACGGTGGAATCCGTTGGAGACCACATTGATTCGATAGGCAGTATCGGGTACCAAGCCGTTAAACACTGCCTTACCATCTACAACAGGTGCGGGGATCTGATTGCCATAGGTATCGGAGCAGATCACAGTCAGCAAAGAATCATCGATATCGGCAGAAATCTGAACGATCAAGGAATCCTCACTGCCTTCCAGCACGATGGCATCAATGGGTTGCAGATAATAATTCTGATAGTAGTAGACAGCACCGAAAATCAATGCCAGCAGAACTGCCACGATGATACAGTTCCGCAGCCAGCTCCTGTTCTTAACCGGAGCGGAGGCTTCTTCCTGAGGCGCTTCATCAGAATCGGCTTCTTGAATTTCATCAACAGCCGGCGCGTCCTCGCCTTCACACACAGACTCGGGTTCCGGCTCCGGCTCTGCAGGTAGTTCCGGAATGGGGAGCTCCACATGGTCGGGAACAACTACCGGCTCCGGTACGGTCACGGATGCCAGCTCGTCGGCCTGTGACAGAATATCGGAAACCTCAACGGTCACCTCAGCATAATTAATTTGCTCCTGTTCATAAACAGGGTCGGTTTCATCCAGAAGCTCGTCATTCAAGAAGGATAGATTTTCAAAATCCTCATCCGGAGAAACGGGCTCACCAACCTCTTCCTCAATGGAAAGAGCAGCCGGCTCAGCTGTGTTCTCTGTATCGGCCTGTGCGGAAGTTAACACATTGTCAGCCGCAGGCTCTTCCGGCTGGGCTGTTTGTGTAGACTCGACAGATTCTTCAACAGCGGGCGCGGGTACGATGGGAAGATCGCTGGCACCATTGCGCTGCATATAGCTAATTATTGCCTGTCCCATCTGCATTGGATCCTGCCACCGATCCTCGGGGCGGGGGGCACATGCCTTGAGAATGATCTCACTCATTTCATAATCGGCGTACAGAGGCGGCTCAAAAGGCTCACCCTCAACTGGCGCAGGCTTAGGCAATTCTGCGTTGTTGTAGAGCTGATACAGAACCAAGCCGGCGGCATAAATGTCGATGGTGGTATTGAGTGCAGAATAGGCATCGGTTATCTCCGGAGCGGTGTATTCACTCAGATATCGTTCCGGTAGGGAGGCATACTTCAGAGAATCCAAACGCACAAAGCCCAAATCACCGATCTTGTATCCCCGGTCACCGACCAAATAAATATTTGATGGCTTCAAGTCCACATACAGGTAGCCGCTTCTTCTGCAGACAGCCAGGGCAGCACAAAGATCCAAGCCCAGATTCAACGCATCCAGATGGGTCATAATATGGCGCTTAAACTGTTTGGTAAGCGTGCGCTTGTAAGAACCCAGCAGATAAATATCATATCCTTTTCCGTCATCCATGGGGACGATCTGATGATCCTTATAGGGGATAAAGCCATCAATGGCAGACAGAGTATCCAGGATATGTACTTCGTCGGCAATGCCGTCTACCAGGTTCTTATAATAGTCCAATGCCGCCGCTTCGTCGGCAAAAGCACCGGACAAAATCATAGCATCTAATTGTGTCTGAGAAGCAGGGACAGAAATAATTTTTACGATATATTTATCATCGGTATTATTTTCCATAGCGGGGCAACACCGCACTCCATGGTGGTCACTAATGGGATCTCCCATGGCAAACTGATCCAGCATCGGCGAAATCAACTTCGGTACAGACATATCGCTCGCCTCCTTTTCTTATTAAAATATATAATAAAATAAAATTCATAAAAAAGCAACTAGTTTGTAGTTGTTTTATTGCGCAGGAAATGATATAATCAATTTGTAATAATGTGTGGAATATCCTCACAAAGTAGGAGGTACAACATGAGTATGATCGTTTGTGATATTTGTGGAACTGCATATCCGGATACATCCAAGCAGTGTCCTATCTGCGGCTGCGTCCGTCCGGCTGATGTCAAGAATGCTGCAAAGGCTTCTTCCAATAGCGCCAATTCTTCAGGCTATACCTATGTCAAGGGCGGTCGCTATTCCAAGTCCAATGTGAAAAAACGCGCAAAAACGCAGGTTACCACCACCGGGGTGCGGCCTGTTGTCTCTGCAAATGCCGTGCGGGGCGACACAAAAACATCCGGTGGAACGAGACAGGTTGCCGGTAAGTCCAAAAATAATATTGGTCTTATGATCACAGCGGTTGTTCTGCTGCTGGCGATCCTGGTGGTTGTGGGCTATGTGGCGGTTCGGTTCTTTGCTCCCATTTCTGATATGGGCAATTCCAATTTAGATAATACCGCAACCGGCGATACAAACGGTACTGGCGGACCTGCCCCAGTTGTGCCTTGTGTTACGCTGGAGCTGGATACTACGGCTATGCTGTTCGATACCATCGACACAGCCAGAATGCTGTATGTAACCGCTGAACCGCAAAACACCACCGATGTCATTACGTTCTCTTCCAGCGATGAATCCATTGCAACGGTCAATGAGGACGGCAGAGTGATGGCGGTGGGCAACGGTGAAGCCATCATTACAGTGACCTGCGGTGATATTACAGCCCAATGCAATGTGAAGTGTGAGATTCCCGAGGAGACCACAGAGGCTACCGAGGAAACCACGGAAGCGACTGAGGAAACCACAGAACCCACCGTTACCGAGGAGGATCTTCGGCTGAACCGTAAGGACATTACCTTTAGCTACAAGGGCGAAAGCTGGATGCTCTACGACGGAAGAATTGCCAAGAATTTGATCACCTGGACCTCTGACGATGAGTCTGTAGTTACCATTACGGATGGCAACGCTGTTGCCGTGGGCTACGGTGTCACAGAGGTACATGCGGAGTATGAGGGCATGAAGGTCAGTTGCATTATCCGCTGTTCCTTCAGCGGCTCCGGTTCCAGCAGCTCCGGCGTTTCCGGCAGCGGTGGCGGCATCAGTGAAGACGGCTGATATCCTGTATTATTAACGGCGGTGTCCACTGGGACACCGCCGTTTTACGCACTTATTCTGCATTAATACTGTCTCTGTTTCTGCGGAACAGCAGTGTGATACACCACAGACCGGCAAGACCCACCAATGCATAGATGATTCTGCTGATCACAGCAGTCTGTCCGCCGAAGATCCAGGCTACCAAATCAAACTTAAAAATACCGACAAGACCCCAGTTCAACGAACCGATAATGGATAGAATCAATGCTATAGTATCCATACAGATACCTCCCTTTATTAAGATTGGATGATACTATCATCTCCCTATCGGCAGGAAATATGCAAAAATTCCGTTAATTTGATTGCAAAATTATTGCTTTCACATTATAATATACCCCGTTAACAGTAATAGAATTTGGAAGGAACACAATATGACCACGTTGTATGAAGGCGCATTTGCCAAAATCAATTTAACATTGGATGTGCTGGGAAAGCGACCGGACGGATACCATGACCTGAGGAGCGTCATGCAAACCATTTCCATCCGAGATGATGTGGAAATTGATGTGGATACCGGTAGACCCTGGGTGCTTTTGTGTGACAGGGAAGGAATTCCCACAGATTCCAAGAACCTGGCATGGAAGGCCGCTGAGGTGTTCTTTGGCCATACAAAGTATGAGACGACCGGCATTGAAATCCGTATTACCAAGCGCATTCCCTCGGAAGCGGGTCTGGGCGGTGGCAGCGCAGATGCGGCTGCCGTGCTACGTGCACTGAACAGATACTACGGAAATCCTCTCTCTGTCTTAGCTCTGGCGGAGCTTGGAAGTCTTGTTGGCAGCGATGTGCCGTTTTGTACACTCTGCGGCACTGCCATGGTGGAAGGCAGGGGAGAACGGCTGAGAAAGCTGCCGGATATGCCGGAGTGCATTTTTGTGGTTTGCAAGCCTGATTTCTCTTCTTCTACTCCGGAAATATACCGGAAACTGGATGAAACTGTGATCGCCAGACATCCGGACAATCAGGCTATGGAAAGCGCCCTGCTTACCGGCGACCTGGAACAGGTTGCAGCGCAGGTATATAATGTGTTTGATCCTGTTGTGACACAAGACCATCTGGAGCTTAATTATATTAAATCCATCTGCAACAGTTACGGCGCCATTGCCTACCAAATGACCGGTTCCGGCTCGGCTGTGTATGCTATGGTCAAGGACTTTGAGACCGCAGCGGTTATTTGTGGCATGCTTAAGGATAACTATCCGCAGGTTTATATTGCTACCCCTGTATAATATTGTCTTATCCCGTCCATACTGAAGGTATTTCAGTATGGACGGTGTTTTTATGAGAAAACTGATCAAATGGGCAGGCATCCTTACGGTATTTTTAATGGTACTTGGATATGCGGATCTGCAGGTGGATGTAAACAGGTTACAAGAGGATCTAATTCGCCTTCATGTAGTAGCTGCCTCCGATTCTGAGGAGGATCAGCAGAACAAGCTGATGGTTCGGGATGCAGTGGTAGCATATCTTGAACCGATCCTTGCTAATTTCTCTGATAAGGAACAGGCCCAAGCTTATTTACAGGAACATCTGAGCGAGCTTACTACTCTGGTGAACAATGTACTGTCAAGCCTGCAGACAGGGCAGCAGGGGACGGTTACTTTGCAGGAAGAGGAATTTAATACCCGGGATTATGACACGTTCTCTCTGCCTGCCGGGGTATATGATTCCTTGCGCATTGAAATAGGCGAGGCAGAAGGAAAAAACTGGTGGTGTGTGGCATTTCCGTCACTGTGTCTCCCAAAGACGGAAGAGGCATTCTGTGCTACAGCAACCTCCGCAGGTTTTGATTCGGCGTTGTCATCCACTTTAACAAGGCAGTCAGGATATGAGGTGCGTTTTTTCCTGCTGGACTGTCTGGGAAGATTAGGGAATTTATTTCACAAAAACTAAATTACACCCTATAAATCGGACGCAATTTATGATACCATGTAGAAAAAGGAGGGATCGGAATGCTCACATTGCTTTTGGGAACGGATTGGACAGCCAACCGGGACAGTATCCTGAATATGGTAGCATCCGATGTGGCGCAGCAGCGCCCTGGGCGGATCTTGATCGTACCGGAACTGATCAGCCATGATACCGAACGCAGGCTTTGTGCTGCGGCTGGAGATACTGCCAGTCGCTTTGCAGAGGTACTGACTTTTTCACGCCTCGCCCAGCGGGTTTCCGATGCAGCCGGCTTTGGCGCTCCGGAGTGTCTGGACAACGGTGGCCGATTGGTTGCCATTGCCAGTGCCGCAAAAAGCCTGCACAGTGTACTGAAAGCATACGCCTCAGTAGAAACGAAACCGGAGTTCCTCTCCGGCCTCTTGGATGCTGTGGATGAAATTAAGCGCTGCTGCATTTCACCGAATGACCTGCGAGCAGCCGCGACAGCAACAGAGGGCAGCCTTGCACAGAAGCTGGAGGAGCTGGCGCTGATTCTGGACGCCTATGACAGCCTTTGCGCCCGGGGCAAACGGGATCCAAGGGATCAGATGACTTGGCTTCTGGAGCAGCTGGAGGACAGCACTTTTGCGCAGGAACATGTATTTTACATAGACGGCTTTCCGGACTTTACCCGACAGCATACGGCAATACTTTCCCACTTAATTGGATCTTCTGCCTCTGTGGTGGTAAGTCTGACTTGTGATCTTCCGGGTTCGGACGACCCCGCGTTTGAAAAAACGGGTGCTACTGCGGCAGAGCTGCTGCGACTGGCAAAGGAGCAGGGGACGGCTGTCAATATCCAATATGCAAAACCCCACATCAAACTGATGAACCAAATCTGCAGCAACCTGTTTTTCGGTAAGATTCAACCGGATCCTGCCGTGCAGGAGGCCCTGCAGGTGTATCGCACCCAATCGGTATATGATGAATGTCTTGCGGTGGCAGAGCAGATCAGCCTTTTGGTGCAATCCGGTTGCCGGTATCGGGATATCAGTGTTGTCTGCGCAGATGAGCAGGCCTACAGCAATCTGCTGAACATGGTCCTATCCAGATTCCACATCCCTGTGTATCGGTCGGGCATGGAGGATATTCTGGAAAAGAGTGTGATTACTACCGTTTTGTCTGCGCTGGATGCAGCGATCGGCGGGTTTGAGCAGGCGGATGTTTTCCGCTACTTAAAATCCATGCTGTCACCACTGGATCTTTCCACGTGCGATAAACTGGAAAACTACGCCATTATCTGGAATATTACCGGTAACGGTTGGAAAAAGAGTTGGGAAAACCATCCCGGTGGCCTGCAGACCCTTTGGTCTGAGAAGGATCAGGAAGAGCTTCGGGCGCTGAATGATGCCCGAGAAACCGCCCTGAATCCGCTGTTTCACCTGGCTGACCGCCTGCAACAGGCCCAGACACTGCAGGATATGGTGGAAGCGCTTTATTGCTTCCTGGAAGAACTGCAGTTTGATACCAGACTTTCTCTGCTGGCCCAGATGATGCACCGGGATGGGGATCTGCGGAATGAGCAGATTCTCAATCAGCTGTGGGAGATCCTGCTGCAGGCATTGGAACAGCTTACCGATATGCTGGGCAATACCGCCTGGGAGGTACATGCCTTTACAAAGCTGTTAAAGCTCCTGCTGAGCCAGTATGATGTGGGAACGATTCCCGCTGTTTTGGATGCGGTCACGGTCGGTTCTGTCAGTGCCATGCGCTGCCAGCAGCCGGAGCATCTGTTTGTCATGGGTGTGGCTGAGGGAGCATTGCCCGGTTACAGCGGGTCAACCGGTGTGCTGACGGATCAGGAACGGACCCAGCTGCGCCAGTTGGGTGTGCCGCTGACTGGCGGCGCGGTAGAAGGTCTGCAGGCGGAGTTTGCGGAGATCTACGGCGTATTTTGCGGCGCACAAAAGCGCGTATTTGTCAGCTGTGATAACTCTGAACCGTCTTATTTGTACCGACGGCTGAGCAAAATGGCGGGGGGAGATTTCCTTTATACACCCGCCGGTTTCTCCTGGTCGGATGATATGGAAACGGCCGCCTTCCTGGTAAGAAAGAATGAACAGTCTGCTGCAGAGAAGCTGAACCTGACGGATCAGTACCGAATTCTCCACAATCAGAGTGAGCATGCTTTGGGACAGGTGAGCGCCCAGGCCATCCGTGGGATCTATGGCGATTGTCTGAACCTTTCTGCCTCACAGGTGGACAAGGCAGCAGACTGCCGTTTGGGATATTTTTTGCGATATGGGTTGCGGCTGAAAGAGAGAAAAATCGCTGAAATAGACCCCGCCGAGTTTGGTACTTATGTACACGCGGTGCTGGAGCAGTGCGGACGGGAGATCATGCAGCGGGGCGGTTTCCGGAAGGTCTCTCTGGACGAGACATTGGAAATTGCAAGAGATTATTCTCAGGCATATATCACGGAGAAATTCCAGCAAATCGATTCTCAACGGGTAAATTATCTGTTCCGTAGAAATGCGCAGGAGCTGGAAATGGTGGTTACAGAGCTGTGGGAGGAACTGCAGGATTCGGAATTTGAGCCGGTGGCCTTTGAACTTGCTTTCGGCATAGCCGGCGGACTGGATTCCATCGACATTCCCGGCAGCGTGATCCCTGCAAAGCTGCGGGGGTTTGTGGACCGGGTAGATGCATGGAAACAGGGCGAACAAACCTACTACCGGGTGGTGGATTATAAGACAGGTAAAAAGGATTTCGACTACTGCGATATCTTCAACGGCCTTGGCTTGCAGATGCTGCTGTATCTATTCGCTCTGGAAGAAAAAGGGCAGCAGGTGCTTGGGGAGCACCCGACGGCTGCTGGTGTCCAGTATTTCCCGGCAAGAGCGCCTGTGGTTTCCGTTGACGATCCTGCAGATCCGGATGAGATCCGGCAGGCCCGGGAGAAGCTGTGGAAACGAATGGGACTTTTGCTGCGGGATGAGGACGTTCTTGCAGCTATGGAGAGTGCAGATAAGCCGAAGCGCATGAATTTTACACGCCGCAAGGATGGCACACTCTCCGGCGACCTGGCGGACAGAGAGCAGCTGAAGCTATTGAAAGCGTACATATACACACTGCTGAGCAGCATTGTCAGTGACATTGCCTCCGGTTCCGTGGAGCCCAATCCCTACACAAGAGGCTCCCGGCACAACGCCTGTGCATTCTGCCCTTATGGGGCGATCTGCCATATGGAAACGGTGGAAGGACGCCGGGATTTTGCCGCAATGCCTGCGCAGAAATTCTGGGAGGAAGTTGAGAAGGAGGTGCGTGAGAGTGGCTGAAGTTTTAACCCCGCAACAAAGACAGGCGGTTGAAAACCGCGGTGGCAATCTTCTGGTATCCGCTGCTGCAGGCTCCGGAAAAACAAAGGTACTGGTAGACCGTCTGCTACAATACATCCTTGACAGCGCAGACCCTGCCAATATCGATGATTTTTTGATCATTACTTACACCAAGGCAGCTGCGGCAGAGCTACGGGCAAAGATTGCATCCAAGCTCACGGAACTGATTGCGGAAGATCCCCAAAACCGTCACTTGCAGCAGCAGATGCAAAGACTGTATCTGGCGAAAATTTCCACAGTCCACGGCTTTTGCGCAGACATTCTTCGGGAATATGCGTATCGGCTGGACCTGTCCCCAGATTTTCGCGTTGCTGACGAAAGTGAATGTGCCCAGCTGCAGTTACGGGCGTTGGATGAGGTGCTCAATCACGCCTATGAAACAGCGGAAACGCAGGCAGATTTCCGGGCTTTTATCGATACCCAAGGTTTGGGACGGGACGATCGCCAGATCCCCCAGATCATTTTGAAGGTATACCAAAGCGCCCGCTGTCACCTGAATCCTGGGCAATGGCTGCAATGGTGCGTGCCGGATGCGCAGATGCTGCAAAAAACAGATGCCGCTCAGACCCCATGGGGCAGATACCTTCTTACTGACCTGAAGGCATACATAAAGCAGCAAATGGAAACTCTGAATCGGTGCATTGATCTGGCTTCTCAAACACAGGAAATGGAGAAGCCTGTGGCACTGCTGACAGAAACGGTCCGGCAGCTCTCTGCACTTTCTGCCTGTGAAACCTGGGATGCGGTGGTCGACTGTGGACCGGTGGATTATGGCCGTCTGGTGTTTTCCAAAAAGTGCCCGGATATGGACTTGGCAGAGCAGATCAAGGCCATCCGAAACAACTGCAAGGCCGGTGTCGAAAAGCGCTTGCGCTGCTTTACCGACAAAAGTCAAGTGATATTACAGGACCTTTCCCAATGTGCCGGCGCTGCTGCCGGACTCATCGGCTTGGTGCAGGAATTTTCCAAGCGGTATGACACCTGTAAGCAGGCAAGAGGTGTTCTGGATTTTGGCGATTTGGAGCATCTTACCCTTGATCTGCTGTTAGGGCGGTCCAGAGGATCTACCACGGCAATAGCTACGGAGATCGGCAACCGATTCCGGGAGATCATGGTGGACGAATATCAGGATTCCAATGCCATTCAGGATGCCATCTTCAGCGCCTTGACTCAAAAACGCAAGAACTGTTTTATGGTTGGTGATGTAAAGCAGTCTATCTACCAATTCCGACTGGCCGATCCCGGAATTTTCCTTGAAAAGTACAATACCTATGCGCCCGCGGAAACAGCTGCGGCTGGACAAGGACGAAAGATTCTGCTGAGCAATAATTTCCGTTCCTCCGGCGGCGTGATTGAAGGGGTCAATGATGTGTTCCGTTTTTGTATGTCGGAATCCGTTGGCGGCCTACACTACGGCCAGGAGGAAATGCTCCGGGAGGGAATCCCCCATATTCCCCTTAAAGAGCCGGAGGTAAGTCTACTGGCGATTGGTGTGGATAACGACACCTATGCAGAGGAAGCGGGTATTGTAGCCGATGAAATTGCTAAGCTTCTTGACGGAAGACACTACGTGCGGGATCAGGATACCCTTCGTCCCGTCAGAGCGGAGGATATTGCGATTTTGCTGCGTAGTCCCGGCTCTGTGGGAGGAGAATTCCTGTCTGCTCTGCAAAGCAGGGGAATTCGCTGCGTCACCGGTGACTCTGCGGATCTGCTCCGGACAGAGGAAATCGGTACGCTGATCAGCATCTTGCAGATCCTGCATAATCCGTTGCAGGACATTCCTCTTGCTGCGGTGCTGACAAGTCCCGTGTTTGGTTTTACAGCGGAGGATCTGTCGGTTTTGCGTAGCGGCGATCTCCACAGTAATCTCTATCAGCTTCTTCAAAATGCTACGGACAGCAAGTCTGTTGCAATTATCTCGGTTTTGAACGAACTGCGGCAGCAGGCGCGGCTTTTGTCGGTTACACAGCTGCTTGGGGAAGTGTTCCTGCGCACCAATATGCTGAGCATTTATGCGGCAATGCCCGGTGGTGAGGAGAAGCTTGAAAATCTACAGCTATTCTACCAAACCACATCGGACTATGAGCTTTCCGGACAGAAGGACTTGGGACGATTTCTGGAATTCTTGGATGCTGCACAAGAGCGAGGTTTGGGAAAAGGTGGTGCTCGGCAGGAATCGGGTGCCGTGACCTTGATGAGTATCCATAAGTCCAAGGGTCTGGAATTTCCTGTGGTTTTCTTAAGCGGCCTGTCCAGAGGGTTCAATCAGGAAAGTGTCCGCCAGCAAGTGCTCTGTGATCAGGAATTGGGTTTAGGACTGAACTGCGTAGATCCTGTGCAGCGTATTCGATATCCGTCCGTTGCAAAGCGGGCAATTTCCAGAAAAATATTGCAGCAGGGTATCAGTGAAGAAATGCGGGTTTTGTATGTAGCGATGACCCGGGCAAGAGACCGATTGATTATGACTTACGCATCCAAATACCTGCAATCTGACCTGCAGGATATCGGTCAACGGCTGAAGCTAAGCAGCAGAGAGCTGATGACCGCAGAGGTTGACTGCCCGGGTGCTTGGATATTGCAAAGTGCAATGACACGCACAGAAGCAGGGGAGCTGTTCGCCATCGGTGGAGATCCGGGATGCGGGCAACCCTCTGTGCAGCCCTGGGAGATACGAGTGCATACTGGGGTACAGGCTAATGCTTGCTTTGAACAGTCAGAGAAGGTGCAACAAGATATTTCCCGGGAAATGCTTGCCCAGCTGTCAAAATCGGTTTCGTTCAACTATTCCCATACCCCCGCTACCCGAATCCCATCTAAGCTGACAGCCACCCAACTAAAGGGTCGACAAAAGGACACAGAAGTGTCTGAGGGAACGGCAAATCATAGCCCCACCGGATTTCGTGTGCCGCGCAAGGGTAGCAGTGGTTTGAGGGGCAAAGACTACGGTAATGCCATTCACGCAGTGTTACAGTATATCCGCTTTTCTCAATGTAACACAATCGACGGGATCCGGGCGGAAATACAGCGACTTACCGCAGAACAGTTGATCTCCCCGGAACAGGCCGCGGTGGTGGACTATGAGAAAATCGCATGCTTCTTCTCCAGCGAATTTGGCAGAAAACTGTGTAACAGCAGCAGTGTTCTTCGGGAATTCAAATTCTCGATTTTGGACGATGCCTCCAGATACTATGCAGATGCCGGGGATGAACAAATCCTCCTGCAGGGTGTAGTAGACTGCGCAGTGGTGGAGGACGATGGTATACAGGTAATCGACTTTAAGACAGACTATGTTACGGAGGATACCATTCAGGCAGTCGCGGATCAGTACAGACCACAAGTAACTGCCTATGTCCGCGCCATGGAGCGAATCTATCAGAAGCCGGTCACCTATGCAGCACTATATTTTTTCGGGTTAGACCGTTTTGTAGAAGTTTAAGGAAAAGCCGCCGATGGGTAGTTCCATCGGCGGCTTCTCTTTATCGATTGTTCTGATTCTGAGTGCGATTCTGGTTGTTGTTCTGATTGTTGTTCTGATTGTTGTTCTGGCTATTATTCTGGTTGTTGTTCTGATTCTTATTCTGATTGTTCATTTCAGTTTCCTCCGTTTGTTTTTGGGTTTCCCCGGAGTCAGTATACCCGAATTCCTAGGATTTATCCTTGGGACGGAACATAAGACTCACAATAAGACCGGAAAATATTGCCGCGCAGATACCGGTAGCGGTGGCCTTTAGCCCGCCGGCGAGAATTCCCAGGAAACCGTCCTCGGTGATTGCCTCCCGAACACCCTTTGCCAGCGTGTATCCAAATCCGGTCAGAGGAACAGTTGCACCTGCCCCGGCGAATTCTACCAGTGGTTCATAAACGCCCAACGCGCCTAAAAGAACGCCGGCCACCACGTAGCTGACCAAAATTCTTGCAGGTGTCAGCTTTGTCCGATCGATCAAAACCTGACCGATCACACATAAAATTCCGCCCACAACAAAAGCTTTTAAATAATCCATAATTATCCTCCCACAATGGAAACTGCATGACAAACCCCGGGAATCGGCAATCCCTGCTGAGTTGACACAGGAGAGAGCAGCGCGCCGGTGCCGCAGAAGAGGATCCTCTTCAGCTTACCTTCTTTTAAACGATTTAAGAAATAACCGCATAGGGTAACAGCGCTACATCCGCAGCCGGAGCCGCCGGAGTGCACATCCTGCCGCTGTAAATCAAATACCATCGTGCCGCAATCTGTCAATTTACCCCCGAGGGAAATGCCTTCCTGTTGGGCAAGGGTGAGCAAAGCATCCTTGCCCAATTGTCCCAGATCACCGGTAATGATCAGATCATAATCCTCAGCTGAGAGATTCAGATCCTGAAAATGAGCCTTAATAGTACCTAGAGCAGCAGGCGCCATGGCTGCGCCCATGTTGTTTGCATCTGTGATCCCCAGGTCTGTCACTGTACCGATGGTACAGGCCGTGATTCTGGGCCCGTCACCAGATTTACACACCAGAGCCGCACCGGAGCCGGTGACCGTCCATTGGGAGGTGGGTGTCCGCTGACCACCGTATCCCAGGGGAAAGCGATACTGCCGCTCAGATCCGGCAAAATGGGAGGAGGTCATGGCAACCACCCTGTCAAAGAATCCTCCTCCCACAGCCATGGAAGCCATGAGAAGGCTTTCCGCCATCGTAGAGCAGGCACCGTATAGTCCTATATGAGGAATCCCCATGTTCCGTAAGGTGAAGGAAGAACCGATACATTGATTCAAAAGATCTCCGGAAAATACAAGATCGACATCACCGTTTTGAAGACCGGCTTTTTTTAACAGTGTCGTCAATGCAATTTGCTGCATTCTTTTTTCACCCTGTTCCCAGGTCTTTTGCCCAAAATAAGAATCTGTTTCTTTCACATCAAAACAAGCACTGAGCGGTCCTTCCGATTCCTTTTTTCCGACAACACTGGCCCAGGTTGTAATAACTGGAGGATCAGCCAGCAAAAAACTCTGGCAACCCCTTTTTTTATTTGCCATAACTACACCGTCCTTTGCAGATAGTGTGCCAAATTTGCGCCAAAATATAAAAAATGACCGATGCAACTGCATCGATCATTTTTAAGACGATTATTTTCCGGCCAGGGCACGTTCCAGCCAAACGCAACCTACATCCAGTGCGGTGTAGAAACCGGGCTTCTCACTTTTCTTAACGACCCGGTCACGGCTTTTCGCGGCAGGATCGGTCAGCTGCAGCTGAACCGAAACACGGGTTGCAATATCCACATCGTTTACCTTTTTGGACTCTAGAATCTGGAGCATAACAATATGGCTGTCAGCCATAGAGCCGTAGTAAATCAGATTATCCTTTCGCATCAAAGGATGTCCTTTATACATCAATACATTCTTTTCCTCAGCCATAATAACCTCCTCAAGGCAGTGAAATCGGGAGGCTTTTGCGGTGGCAAAAGCCTCCCGTCAGGATCAGGTGTTTTCAAACAGATAGCAGCGCACCAACTCCTGCAGCAGTTCATCACGGTCGATCTTACAGATCTTGCTGCGGGCATTGCTGTAATTGGTGATGTAGGTGGGATCTTCTGTCAGAAGGTAACCGACAATCTGGTTGATAGGATTATACCCCTTCTCATTCAGAGCGTCGAATACATTCCGGAGAATGGTGTGCATATTTTCTTTTTCATCACCGGGTACGGTGAACTTAATCGTGCTTTGGTTGTTATCCATCCTGTACGACCTCCTTTTGTATAGTAGAAGTATTATATCCCAATTTTTCCGGGGTGTAAAGGGCTAATTTGTAAAAATTTTCTCAAATTACCGCAGAATTGCACCCAACTGATCCTTCAGTGCCGTTAAAACCTTGCTGACTACCTGTTCGGAGTCGGTGTCGGTCAGTGTCCGGTCATCTGCACGCAGCTCAAGAGAGAAGGCCAGACTCTTTTTGCCCTCGGGAACACCTGTGCCGCGATAGATATCAAACAGTCGGATATTGCGAAGCAGCTTGCCGGCAGCTTTTTCAATCACGGATTCTGCCTGTGCAACAGTAATTTTTTCATCACATACTACAGACAGGTCGCGGGTAACGGAGGGATACTTGGGCAGGGGAACATAGGTGGGTTCGGGTTTACGAAGGGCAAAGAGCTGGGAGAAGTTGATTTCTGCGCAATAGACCTCACAATCCATACCGTAGTTTTTGGCTACGAGGGGGTGGATCTGACCGATACAGCCTACCTCTGTGTCGCCAATGCTGACCTTGGCGCAACGACCGGGATGGTAAGTGGGATTAGAGGTATCTGCTGCATAGGATGCTTTGGGCAGACGCAGGCCGGTAAAGATCGCCTCCAGTTCACCCTTCAGAGTGAAGAAGGTCTCACCGGCACCGTAAGTGCCCAGCACCATGATCTTGGGTTCTTCCGGCAGTGCCTCACCATCCACAGGCAGATAGATCTTGGCCAGCTCATAGAGTTTGGCGGACTTGTTGTGGTAGGCACTGTTTCGTGCCAGAATATCCAGCATAGAGGGAAGGGCAGTGGTGCGCATAATAGAGGTGTCTTCACCCAGCGGATTCTGAATCCGGATTGCGTTACGCAGGCTGCTGTCAGCAGGAATGCGAATCTGGTCGAAGATGGCAGGGGAGACGAAGGAATAGGTGATGATCTCACTGTAGCCCAATGCACGGCACAGACGGCCGGCAGAGGCCTCCATTAACATTAGGTCAGAATAGCCACCCTGGGTGGAGGTCTTAAATTCTGTGGTGGGAATCTCGTTGTAGCCGAAGGAACGGCCGATCTCTTCCGCGATATCCGCCATAAGATTCAGGTCGGGACGCCAGGAGGGAACCAGAATGTCATCTCCGTCAACTTCAATCTCCAACAGATTCAGATACTTGACCATATCCTCACGGGAGATTTCAGTACCCAACAGGTTGTTGATCTTTTCGGTTTCCAGCTTTACGGTTCTTGGAGCGGGTACATGGTTGATAATATCGATCATGCCGTCAAGCACATCACCACACTGCAGCAGCTCCACAAGCTCGCAGGCACGTTGTACAGCGGGTACTGTCATCATGGGATCCAGATTCTTTTCAAACTTGCCGGAGGATTCGGTACGCATACCCAGCGCTAAGGCTGTCTGGCGGATGGAAGTGCCGTTAAAGTTGGCAGACTCAAAGACTACGGTGGTGGTGTCGTCGAGAATCTCGGAATTCTCGCCGCCCATAATACCGGCAAGTCCGATGGGCTTGTTCTCGTCTGCGATCACCAGCATACCGGGCTTTAGATTCCGGACAGTTCCGTCCAGAGTGGTCAGAGTCTCGCCCTCTTCAGCCTCCCGGACAACGATCTTGCCGGAACCAACATACCGGTAGTCAAAGGCGTGCATAGGCTGGCCGTACTCCAGCATTACATAGTTGGTGATATCAACGATGTTGTTAATGGGGCGTACGCCGTTGGCGCGGAGACGCTGGCGGAGCCACTTAGGAGAGGGAGCGATTTTTACATTGGCCACCATACGGGAGGTGTAGCGGTTGCACAGGGTTTCTGCAGGCACTTCCACATCCAGATAATCATACATGGATCCGGCGTCGCTGCCCTTAACCACAGGCTCGTGGTGCTTCATGGGAAGACCGAATGCGGCGGCAGACTCCCGGGCAAGACCCATGATAGAGTAGCAATCGGGTCGGTTGTTGGTAATTTCAAAATCCACAATGGTATCGTCATTACCGATGACCAGATTGATATCGTCACCGGGCTTGCAGTCCAGATCATTCAGGATCCAGATGCCGTCTTCAAATGTGCCGGGCAGGTCATTCTGGGTCAGGCCCAGTTCCAGATAAGAGCAGAGCATACCGTTGGACTTTTCACCACGGAGCTTTCCTTTGGTGATGTGGACACCGCCGGGCAGCCAGGAGTTGTGCAGAGCGGCGGGGACCAGGTCGCCTTCATGGACATTCTGAGCACCGGTAACGATCTGGACAGGCTCACTCTCGCCCACATCCACCTGGCAGACCCACATGTGGTCGGAATTTTCGTGACGGACAATGGAGACTACTTTGCCAACGACAACATTCTTGATCTCGGCGTCCATCCGCTCATAAGTCTCAACCTTCTGACCGAAGATGGTCAGCTTTTCCACATACTCCTTATCAGAAACGTTAGACAGATCAACAAATTCTTCATGGAGCCACTTTCTGTTCAGTTTCATTGCATGTACCTCCTTAGAACTGGTTCAGGAATCTGACATCGTTATCGAAGATCAGACGCAGGTCATTGATCCGCAGACGGCCCATGGCCATCCGCTCCAGACCCATACCGAAGGCAAAGCCGGAGTACTTCTCAGGGTCAATACCGCAGTTCCGCAGAACATCCGGGTGGACCATACCAGCGCCCAGCAGCTCGATCCAGCCTTCTCCGTGACAGGTGGAGCAGGTTTGACCGTCCACTTCGCCGGTGCCATGGCACTTATGGCACTGCATGTCCATTTCGCAGCTGGGCTCTGTAAAGGGGAAGTGGTGGGGGCGGAACCGCATGACGGAATCAGCACCATAGATCTTCTTCATAATGGCAACCAGTGCGCCCTTCAGGTCGCCCATGGTGATGTTTTCATCTACCACAAGGCCTTCAATCTGGTGGAACATAGGGGAGTGGGTAGCGTCCGCCTCATCCTTCCGGAACACACGGCCGGGGGCCAGCATGCACAGAGGGGGCTTGTGATTCTCCATGTAACGGATCTGCATGGGACTGGTCTGGGTACGCAGCAGCACAGAGTCATCATCGTTAAAGTAGAAGGTGTCGCTGCGGTCACGGGAGGGGTGACCCTCTTCAATGTTCAGCCGGGTGAAATTATAGGATGCCAGCTCTACTTCCGGACCGTCAACCACCTGATAGCCCAGGCCAACAAAGATCTCTTTAATTTGATCCAGCACCTGGTTCATGGGGTGCTGATGACCCATAGCGATCTCCTTGCCGGGGATGGTGACATCCAGCGCCTCTTCTGCCAGCTTGGCATCCAGAACTGCGGCATGAATTTCGGTTTTGCGTTCTTCCAGCTTCTGTTCAATCTGTGCACGGACAGAGTTTGCCAGCTGACCCATGACAGGTCGCTCCTCAGCAGAGAGGCTGCCCATCATTTTTAATACTGCGGTAACTTCACCTTTTTTTCCAAGAAAACGCACCCGCAGTTCTTCCAATGCGGCGGGTGTAGAGGCTTCGTTCAATGCAGCTAGTGCCTGCTGCTTGATCTGCTCCAATTGTTGTTTCATACACGTTTCTCCTTCCTGATAACAGGTAATTGATAATAAAAAACAGCCCATCATCCCACAATCGGGACGAAGGACTTTCCTCCGCGGTACCACCCGCAATTCGCCTGAAGGCGCACTTTTCGGTGCTGACACACCTAAGATCCATAACGGAATCACCCGGCAGACCCTACTGAAAGGTTCAGGCAGCAGCTCCTGGGGGAAGGCCCGGTATTGTGCGTAAGCGGCTTCCACCATCCCGCTCTCTCTGACAGCGCATGATCAATACAAGGCAACCCAATCATAGCTTTTGAATATCTCCTAGAATAGTAGCATACCTCAATAAAAAATGCAAGTCCTTATTTGGAAATCTTGACGAAATTACTCCATTGTGATATGGTTTTTGTATCAAAAAAAGGGGGATTCTTATGAAGTATGAAACTTTGAATCAAGCGCTGGAGGCGCTGCATTCTCTTGAAGAGAAAATCGGTGCTTACGGCCATGTAATGGGTGTAGCTTATCTAGATGCCGCTACCGCCGCTCCCAAGGGCTCTTATGAGGGCAGGGGCAAGATGATGGGTGTTCTCTCTCAGGTTACCTATGATCTGGTAGCAAACCCGGACAATGAGATCCTGCTGAAATTCCTGGAAGCACATATGGAGGAGCTGTCCGACATGGATCGGAGAAAGACCCAGGTGCTTCGGAGGGAGTATGACCAGATCCACCGGATTCCCGCAGAGGAATATGTAGCCTACGAAGTGCTGCTTAACGATGCGCAGGCTGTCTGGGAGAAGGCAAAGAATGAAAATGATTTTGCTGCCTTTGCTCCTTACCTGGAAAAGATCGTGGAATTCAATCGGAAGAAGGCAGATTATTTCCATCCCGAGATGAAGCCCTACGATGCGCTGCTGAATGAGTATGAGGAAGGGCTGAATATGCAGACACTGGATGCGTTCTTCGCCCAGCTGAGGGAAACCATTGTGCCGCTGGTAGTCAAGATCAAAAAAGCTCCAGCACCAGATGATAGCTTCCTGAATAAGGATTATCCTGTAGAGCAGCAGAAAATCCTTTCTGACTATCTGATGGATGTGATGGGCCTTGACCGGAACTACTGCGGCATTGCCGAGTCGGAGCATCCGTTTACCATCAACTTTAATAACAAAGATGTGCGGATCACCACCCATTACCACGCAGATATGGTAGCATCCTCCATGTACTCGGTGATCCACGAGGGTGGTCATGCCCTGTATGAGCTTGGCTGCGGCGATGATTACAACTATAGCCTGCTGGGTGGCGGTGTATCCATGGGCATCCACGAGAGCCAGAGCCGGTTCTATGAGAATATTATCGGTCGTTCTCTTGCCTTTGTGAAGCTGATCTATCCTAAGCTGCAGGAGCTGTTCCCGGAGCAATTGGACGGCGTTACTGCGGAAGCCTTCTACCGGGCTGTTAATAAGGCTGAGCCTTCTCTGATCCGCACGGAGGCAGATGACCTGACATATACCCTGCATGTTATGGTTCGATATGAAATTGAAAAGCGGCTCATTGATGGGTCTCTTTCAGTCAATGATGTACCTGCTGCATGGAACCGCCTGTATCAGCAATACCTTGGTGTGGATGTTCCCAACGATACGCAAGGTTGTCTGCAGGACTCCCACTGGTCCGGCGGCAGCATCGGCTATTTCCCCTCCTATGCATTGGGCAGCGCCTATGGCCCGCAGCTGCTGGCGGTAATGGAGCAGCAGATCGGCTCTGTGGACGCACTTGTGGAATCTGGAGAGCTTGCTAAGGTCACAGGATGGTTGAAAGACAAGATTCACCGGCACGCAAGTTTCTACAAACCCGGCCAGCTGTTTGAGATGGTTTGCGGTACATTTGATGCCAAATACTATACAGACTACCTTGTTAAGAAGTATTCTGCCCTGTACAACCTTTGAGGCTACTTTATGCATATTAAAACACTGGACCATAAGTCCGTTCTGTCTTTACTACCGGATCGGGATTCAAACGCCCATAAGGGAGATTTTGGCAAGCTTCTTTTGCTTTGTGGCAGCAGAGGATACACCGGTGCTGCTGCGCTAGCTGCTATGGGTGCGCTTCGCTGTGGCGCAGGCTTGGTGTACCTGGGTGTTCCGGCGTGTATCTATGAAATCGAGGCAGTGAAGCTGACAGAGCCCATCGTGTTTCCTTTACCGGATTCAGACGGATGTTTGGACAAATCTGCAATAGACCAAATTCTCAAGCGCCTGCCGAATATGGATGCGGTATTGGTGGGCCCCGGACTGGGGCAAACGGAAGGGACAGCTGCAGTAGTTCGTACAGTGGCAGAAATCTATCAGGGGCCACTGGTAGTGGATGCCGATGGCATAAATGTCGTAGCCGGGCATATAGATGTAATACGTGGCAGGACAGGCCCAACGATCCTAACGCCCCATGCCGGTGAATTTCTTCGCTTGGGCGGAATTATGAGAGAGGACCGGATCCAATCTGCGGTGACAATGGCACAAGAGCTAAACGCGATTGTGGTGCTGAAGGGGCATGATACTGTGATCACCAATGGGAAAGATTGTTATATAAACAGAACCGGAAACCCGGGAATGGCTGTCGGTGGAAGCGGAGATGTGCTGGCTGGCATGATCACCGCTCTGCTGGGACAAGGGCTTCCACCGTTGGAGGCAGCTGCTTGCGGTGTATGGCTTCACGGCGCTGCTGGAGACCTGTGCGCTGAGGAATTGGGTCAATATGGCATGCTTCCAACGGACATGCTCCATGCCCTGCTACGATTACTGAAATAGGGCAGGGAAGAATATGAAACTACGGTTGGCGGTGCTGGTGTGTGTGATTAGTCTTTTGTCCGGTTGCGGCGGACGGAACAGCATGGATAAGGCAGTGGGTCTGCGGACAGATCTTCTTGCCGGTGAAGGCTGTTCGTTTCAATGCGAAATTACCGCTGACTATGGTGAGAAGATCTACACCTTTGGCATGGATTCTCAGGCAGACCGGGAGGGAAATCTCGTGTTTTCCGTTACCGCACCCGTAACCATCGCCGGAATCTGCGGCACGGTTACCGGTACGGAAGGTACCTTAACCTTTGACGACAGGGTGCTGGCCTTTGAGACAATTGCCGACGGGTATTTGACTCCGGTTTCTGCACCATGGGTCTTGATTAAGACGCTCAGAAGCGGATATTTGAAGAGCTGTGTGGAAACAGAGAATGGTTTTTGCATGGAGATCGATGATACATATGCAGAATCGTCCTTGCAGCTGCGGATCTACACCGATAAAAATGCCGTACCCACCGGTGGGGAGATTTTTTGGATCAACCGTCGGATTCTAACTTTACAAGTCGATAACTTTACAATTTTGTAGCTTTCTGTGTTGCTTTGCATAGAATAATTTGACAGCGCTACCGTATATTTTGCCTGTGTGCGTGGGAGAATACCAACAGCCGCGTTACATATGGAAGATCCGGTAGCGTTGGCAAAGATTCTTCGGAGTGTGAAGCACATGGACAGTTTGGTCAAACGTGGTGACATCTTTTATG
>JAZOBL010000071.1:0-42048 GCA_045595945.1 Faecousia sp. | reverse complement strand
AGAAGCATATCCCCGGCGCAATCAATATCCCAAACGAGGCCATCGGTACCGATGCGATCCCGGAGCTGCCGGATAAGGATCAGCTGTTCCTGGTATATTGCCGCAGCGGAAACCGGAGTAAACAGGCATCTGAAAAATTAGTGAAATTAGGCTATACCAATGTTGTCGAGTTTGGCGGCATTATCGATTGGGCCGGAGAAACAGAGACGAACGAAGGAGGACTGCTATGAGTATTTTTGACTTTTTCAAACAGCCCGACATCAATAAAGGACTCAAAGAATACGCAGAAGCGGAAAACGCCGTTCTGCTGGATGTGCGTACACCTCAGGAATACGGGGAAGGCCATATTCCGGGAAGCAAAAATGTTCCGTTGCAGACCCTTGACAAGGTAAGGTTAGTAGTGGAAAATAAAGATGCAGAATTGTTTGTCTATTGCTACTCCGGCACCCGGAGCCGCCAGGCGACAGTGATGCTGCAGCACATGGGCTATACCAAAGTTCAGAACCTCGGCGGTATTACCGCTTATCAGGGAAAGGTGGAACGATAATATGAAGGTTGTGATCGTAGGCGGCGTGGCAGGCGGAGCCACGGCAGCAGCAAGAATCCGCAGGCTGGATGAGCAGGCTGAAATTGTTGTGTTCGAGCGGTCAGGTTATATTTCCTATGCCAACTGCGGTCTGCCTTACTATATCGGTGGTGTGATCGAAGACCCTGATGATTTAACCCTCCAGACCCCGGAGAGCTTCTTCTCCCGGTTCCGTATCCATATGAAGGTGCGTCACGAAGTCACCGCTATTCATCCGGATAAAAAGACCGTGTCTGTGAAGAATCCGGAAAACGGCGAGGAATTTGAAGAAAGCTACGACAAGCTGTTGCTTTCTCCCGGTGCAAAGCCTGTATGGCCGGGCCTCCCGGGGATGGACAGCGATAGGCTGTTCACCCTGCGTACCGTGGAGGATACCTTCCGGATCAAGGAATTTGTGGATCAGAATAAGCCAAAATCTGCCGTGATGGTGGGCGGTGGCTTCATCGGTCTGGAAGTGGCAGAAAACTTAAGGGAGCTTGGCATGGATGTGACCATTGTCCAGCGACCCAAGCAGTTGATGAACCCCTTTGATGCGGATATGGCTTCTTTCATCCATGCCGAAATGCGCAGGCACGGTGTAAAGCTGGCCCTTGGCTACAGCGTGGAGGGTTTTGCAGAGAAAGACGGCGGCGTGGAGGTATTGCTGAAAGATCAGCCGGCTATCCGTGCTGATATGGTAGTGCTGGCCATCGGTGTCACACCGGAATCTACGCTTGCCAAGAATGCCGGTTTGGCTCTTGGTATGAAGGGCAGCATCCTGGTAAATGACCGGATGGAAACCTCTGCGCCCGATATCTATGCCGTGGGTGATGCGGTGCAGGTAAAGCACTATGTCACCGGCGAGGATGCTCTAATAGCGCTGGCGGGCCCGGCCAACAAGCAAGGACGGATTGCAGCGGACAATATCTGCGGCGGCGACAGCCGGTACTTAGGTTCTCAGGGCAGCTCCGTGATCAAGGTCTTTGATATGACCGCAGCCACCACCGGCATTAACGAGACAAATGCCCTTAAGGCAGGACTTCCTGTGGATACGGTGGTGCTGTCTCCTATGAGCCACGCAGGCTATTATCCCGGCGGCAAGCTGATGACCATGAAGGTGGTTTTTGAAGAGGAAACCTACCGCCTGCTGGGGGCGCAGATCGTCGGTTATGCAGGTGTTGACAAGCGCATTGATGTGTTGGCAACTGCCATCCGTGTCGGCATGAAGGCCACGGAGCTGAAGGATCTGGATCTTGCCTATGCGCCGCCCTATTCCTCTGCCAAGGATCCGGTGAATATGGCAGGTTTTATGATCGACAATATTGCTCGGGGCATTTTGAAGCAGTGGCATCTGAAAAATGCGGATGCGCTTCCCAGGGACGGCAGTGTAACACTGCTGGACACCCGAACAGCAGGCGAATATAAACGGGGTCATATCGACGGCTTTCGTAATATTCCCGTGGATGAGTTGCGGCAGCGGCTTGAAGAGCTTGATCCCGGAAAGCCTGTGTATGTGATCTGCCAGAGCGGCCTTCGCAGCTATATCGCCAGCCGCATTCTGGAAGGCAACGGTTTTACCGCCTATAACTTTTCCGGTGGCTTCCGCTTCTACGATGCGGTGATGAACGACCGGGCATTGATCGAAAGCGCTTATAGCTGCGGAATGGATCAATAATACGGATCATTTTCCTATCTGTAAACCCGTCATTCTCTCTTGATAAGAGATAAAATAAAATCAGTGAGGAGGCGCGGAAACCCTATGAAACAAATGATATGCTCCATCTGTTCGTATACCTATGACGAATCAGCTGGAATACCGGAGGCGGGCATTGCTCCAGGGACAAAATGGGAGGATCTCCCGTCTGATTGGAAATGCCCTTGGTGCGGTGCTGGCAAGGACGCCTTTCGCCATAAGGAGGCTGCGGCGGAGGATTCTCCTGTACAGCCGACAGAAAAGCCCTATGTAGAGAAGGAACTCTCCCCCATGGAAATGAGCATCATTTGCTCCAATCTGGCAAGAGACTGTGAAAAGCAGTATCTTCCGGAGCAGGAAAAGGCATTCCGGCAGCTTGCGGATTTCTTCAAGTCCAAGGCAGAGCCAATGCCGTCAGCCGGTGTGCAGGAACTGCTGAAGCAGCTGGAACAGGATCTGAATGTTGGCTATCCCTACGCCAATGCGACGGCTTCTGAAAAACCGGATCGGGGCGCTCTGCGATGTCAGGTATGGAGCGAGCGTGTGACCCGGATGCTCCAATCTCTGCTGACCCGTTACGCAGCGGAGGGCGACAGGATGCTGGAAAACACCGGTGTGTATGTATGCAGCATCTGCGGCTTCGTTTATGTTGGCGATGCAGCACCGGAGATGTGCCCTGTTTGCAAAGTCCCCAGCTGGAAGTTCGACAAGATGGAAGGGAGGGCATAAATATGGCGGAAAAGTATGCAGTAAGAAACCTTCGTCTTTGCACAAAGGACTGTTTGTGCCTGTATGTGTGTCCTACCGGCGCAACAGACACAGAGAACAGTATTATTGATGCGAATAAATGCATCGGCTGCGGCAAATGTGCAGAGGCCTGTCCCTCTAGTGCTATCTCCATGATGCCGAAAACACTGCCGCCCCAGCAGCCGAAGGAGGAAGCTGTTGTGGAGGCACTGAGAGTGCTGATTCAAAGCAAGGCTGCCGCAGAAGGCATTGCCTCGCAGTTGCCGGATGCCCTGAGTGTCGCAGTGGAAAGATCCTCCCGACTGATGGCGGAGGACCTTTGCAGAGAGGCAGGCTTTATGCTGCCCCAGAGCGCGAACACCAGAGCGTTTCTGGAAACAGTCAGAAACTATCCCGGTGTCCCGGTGGATGCCGTAGAAACCCTTTTGACAACAATTCAGTTTAATGAGAAAACGGAGGCTAAGAAAATGGAAAAATGGAAATGCAGTATTTGCGGTTATGTTCATGAAGGTGCTATGACCCCTGATTTTAAGTGCCCGCTCTGCAAGCAAAGCGCAGATAAGTTTGTGAAGGTAGAGGAAGCACCTGCCAAGAATCCCTTTGCAGGCTCCAAGACAGAGAAAAATTTGTGGGATGCCTTTGCCGGTGAGTCCCAGGCTCGGAACAAGTACACCTACTTTGCGTCTGTTGCTAAGAAGGCCGGCTATGAGCAGATCGCAGCCCTGTTCCTGCAGACTGCTGAAAATGAGAAGGAGCACGCAAAACTCTGGTTTAAGGCGCTGGGTGAGCTGGGCGATACTGCAGAAAACCTGCTGCACGCTGCAGAGGGTGAAAACTACGAGTGGACAGACATGTATGACCGTATGGCCCGTGATGCGGACGAGGAGGGCTTCCATGAGCTGGCTGAGCAGTTCCGTGGTGTTGCCGCTATCGAGAAGACCCATGAGGAGCGCTATCGGAAACTACTGCACAATGTGGAGGCAAAGGCTGTCTTTGAAAAGAGCGGCGTTACCCTGTGGGAGTGCCGCAACTGCGGTCATCTGGTCATGGGTGTGAAGGCACCGGAGGTATGTCCTGTCTGTGCCCACCCCCAGGCATTCTTCGAGGTCCGGGCAGAAAACTACTAAGAATCTCTCCTTTAAAGGCAGTGAGCTTCTCGCTCACTGCCTTTAGGGTTGGCTGAGCAATTTCTTGGTAAATAATAAAGCAATGAAAGAGCCGATCCTGTTTGCTCACAGCGCAGACCATGCTATGGACTACTGCGTAGACCAGGAACGCTACAAAAAAACAGTTAAGGAATTCCGGAAAACCTATGATTTTTAGATATAGAATTATCCCACCCGTGCTTGTTAAGGCAAGGGTGGGATAATTACTTTTATTGCATAACATTCCTCTCGATATGAAGGTGCCCATTTTGACATCATAGTTGGCGATCATAGTAGATTTTTGCATGTGAAAATATAGCCGTGTCGGTTTCTGTGTCGGTTTTTGGGGTGGACACCATATAGCGTAAAAAAGAAGAAAGCCTAAAACCCGTTGGGGCTCTAGGCTTTTTCATGGAGCTGCTAGCCAGATTTGAACTGGCCACCGTCCTCCCACGAAACTTTGTTTCGCGGGAGCCCTCACCGACCTCACGATTGAGTCTGCGCTTCGCGCATAGGATGAGGTCGCCAGTTCACTCCAACAAACATAAAAAAACAGCCATCCCGGTTGGGATGACTGATTCTTTGGAGCTGCGATCCTGTTGCGGTGCCCGGCGTGCGCCTTGCCGACGGTGCGGCTGCGTTGCACACCGACCGCGGCCACTTGTTCGGCTCCTTCCTCCCGCCACAGGCGGCAGTCGCCTCACTCCCCAAATTTTCACTGGCTTCGCCAGTTCAAATCTGTATTCGCTAATAAAAAATCAGCCGTCCCGAATGGGACGACTGATTTTTTGGAGCTGCTAGCCAGATTTGAACTGGCGACCTCATCCTTACCAAGGATGCGCTCTACCGGCTGAGCTATAGCAGCATTTGCAGACAGCTTTGATATTATAGCCCAGCTATATGCAATTGTCAACCCTTTTTTCGAAGATTTTGCAAATTATTGGGGGATGCCCATGGAGGATATGCTTCGAATTCCATTGCCTTTCCGTCCCACGGGAAACGGATGCAGCAGCTAAATAACATAGGCACGGTGGCGGCATCCCGGCTGCCGTATTTGTGGTCTCCTACCAGTGGAAACCCCCGGGAGGAAAATTGCACCCGGATCTGATGGCTGCGGCCCGTGTGGAGCCGGATCCACACCAGACTCTGCTCCCCGACGCTCAGGCATTTATACTCCAGCCGTGCAGCCTTAACGCCGGTGCGCTGGCGTTTGACCACGAAGACCTTGTTTTTGCGACTGTCCTTAAACAGCAGGTCTTCCCAATCTCCCTCGGCAGGGGGCTGGCCGTGTACCAGGGCCACATATTCCTTGACCATCGTGCCCTCCCGGACGGCTTCGTTTAGCCGGGCGGCGGCCTGCTTTGTCCGGGCGTAGACCATCACACCGCCTACATTCTTGTCCAGCCGGTGAATGGGGAAGACCTCGCCTCCCAAAACCTGTTTCAAAGCCTCTGGGACTTGCTGCTCCGCATCCAGCCCCACCGGCTTGATACAGACGGCAAGCTCCCGATCGGAATATAAAATCTCCATGAAATCCCCCCTGTCTCTATCAGTATACCAAACTTTTTTTCAATGTCAAAACAAACCGATATGTGTTGCTATTTTTGAAAATCGCTGTATAATAGTTTCCAATAAGGGGGATGTTCCATGACGACGAAAGAATTTCAGAAAAGAAGACCGCTGTTTATCTTTTTAAGCTATTTCAAAAACCACAAAAAGCTGTTTATCATCGATATGCTGTGCGCCTGCCTGATCGCGGGGATCGACCTGACCTTTCCGTTGGTGACCCGCAGCGCCCTGTATGATATGCTGCCGGAGAAGATGTACACCACCTTTTTCATTGTGATGGCAGCGGTGGTTGTCAGCTATGTGCTGCGCTCCCTGCTCAACTACATCGTGGCGGTCTATGGTCACACCTTCGGCGTCCGGGTGGAGGCAGATATCCGCCGGGATCTGTTCCACCATATGCAGACGCTCAGCTTTGACTTTTACGACCGTAACCGCACCGGCAAGCTGATGGCCCGGCTGACCTCCGACCTGTTTGAGGTAGTGGAGCTGGCCCACCACGGTCCGGAGGATTTGCTCACCTCCGTACTGACCATTGTGGGTGCGCTGATCGTAATGGGCTCTATCCAGTGGCAGCTGGCGCTGGTGGTACTGCTGATGATTCCTGTGTTTTTAACGGTGGTTATGTGTATGCGCCGGCGGATGGGCAAGGCCTCGGCGGCTGCCAAGGAGACCACCGGCCACATCAACCAGGAGATCGAATCCAGCCTGTCCGGTGTCCGTACCGCCAAGGCCTTTGCCAACGAGCAGGCAGAAAGCCGCCGCTTTGCCGCCGCCAACGAGATTTTCAAAGGCGCCAAGCGGGAGTTCTACAGAGCTATGGGCCTGTTCCACAGCTCGATTGAGTTTTTTCTGTGCAGCCTGAACGTGGTGGTCATCGGCGTAGGCGGCTACCATGTGATGAAGGGTAATATGGATTACCCGGATCTTGTGACCTTCTGCCTGTATATTACCTCCTTTGTGGGCCCCATGCGGAAGTTGTCCGGCTTTTCGGAGCTGTTTGCCAACGGCTTTGCGGGACTGAACCGATTTGTGGAGATCATGCGGATGGAGCCTACGGTGCAGGATAGGACCGACGCCCAAGATCTGCAGGATGTACAGGGCGCGATCAGCGTGGAGAAGGTATCCTTTGCCTATGACGGAGATCTGGATGTACTCCACGATGTGTCTTTGGAAGTGGTTCCCGGTGAGACCGTGGCGATTGTTGGCCCCTCCGGTGGAGGAAAGACGACGTTATGTCAACTGATTCCCCGGTTCTACGATGTTTCCTCCGGCGCCATCCGGATTGATGGCAAGGACATCCGGGATGTGACCCAGCGGTCTATCCACCAGAACATCGGTATTGTCCAGCAGGATGTGTTCCTGTTTGCAGACACCATTTTTGAGAATATCCGTTATGGCAAACCCGATGCCACAGAAGAAGAAGTGATCGAGGCTGCCAAGAAGGCGGAGATTTACGAGGACATTCTGGCTATGCCCAACGGCTTCGGCACATATGTGGGAGAGCGGGGCACCTTGCTTTCCGGCGGCCAGAAACAGCGAGTGGCCATTGCCCGGATCTTCCTGAAGAATCCGCCGATTCTGATCCTGGATGAGGCCACTTCGGCGCTGGACTCGGTGACGGAAGCCAAGATCCAGCGGGCCTTTGACACTCTGGCACAAGGGCGTACCACTTTGATCATCGCCCACCGGCTGTCTACCATCCGGTCGGCTCAGCGGATCGTATCCATTGCCGACGGTGTGATTACCGAATGCGGCACCCATGAGGAGCTGATCCGGGCAGGAGGGATTTACTCCAAGCTTTATCAGACCCAGAATGCCAGATTCAGCTAATTTTGCAAGAAAAGAAGTCCTCAAAAGAGGACTTCTTTTTAATTTTCCCCTTGCTATTTGGGAAAAGATAGTGTATACTATCCCAGTAACCGGCGAGGGACGCAGGCGTTCGCGCCAAGGACATTCGCCGGGCACCGCAAACGGACAAGGGTGCAACCAAGTTCGAAAGAAGTAATATAGTAGATCATACCTGCCGGTGTGATGGCCACGAGCCTGTGCGCTGCCAGTGGCAGATGAAGCACAGGCGCAGTGTGTGCTGCGATCGGCGAGGGACGCAGGCGTTCGCGCCAAGGACATTCGCCGGGAATCGCGAACGGACAAGGGTGCAACTAAGTCCGACAGAAGGAATATGGAAAATCATACCTGCCGGTGTGATGGAATGGTAGACGTAGTGGACTCAAAATCCACCGCTGGCGACAGCGTGCCGGTTCGAGTCCGGCCACCGGCACCAAAATAAAAGAGAGAGGCAAAAAGCCTCTCTCTTTTATTTTTTGAGCAGAGGAGACGGACTCGAACCCATTTACATGGAACTGTCCGGTGGACAGTTCCTGCCACCAGTGCAAACACTGGTGGCTCCATCTATTTTTGCCAAAGGCAAAAATGCAAATCGAGTCCGGCCACCGCTCTTTCGATACCAGGCACCGCAACAGGACACCGGCACCAAAGCAACCCTCTGCCATTGAATCGGATTGATGTTATTCCGTAAGACTTGCAATTTTCACAATATTTACAAATATAGTTGATTTTTGGGGTAAATGCGCTATAATGTAGGGAGATATGGGATGGGGGATTCCCCGTCACAGACAAATTCTTTTATCAACCTGTAATGGATACTGAAGGAGAAGTTGTACATGATTATTACACAGAAGAAACCCGTTGAAGAAGTAATGGCTATGGTCGCCGATGCAAAGACCGTGGCTATTGTTGGCTGCGGCAGCTGCGCTACCGCTTGCCAGACCGGCGGCGAGGCACAGATTGCTGAGCTGACTGCTGTTTTGGAGCAGGCCGGTAAGAAGGTAGTGGCTACCACCGTGGCTGACTACTGCTGCATGAATCTGGGCGTGAAGGGCAAGATGAAGCCCATCAATGCCGCCAACCCCGACTGCGTCATTTGCATGTCCTGCGGTGACGGCGTGCAGTGCGTGGCCAAGAATGCCAACGACAAGCCCGTTTATCCCTCCAACAACACCATGTACTTAGGCGAAGCCGTGAAGTTCGGTGTTTGGGAAGAAGCCTGCCGTTTCTGCGGCGAGTGTGTTCTGGGCCAGACCGGTGCTGTCTGCCCCATCACCCAGTGCGCCAAGAGCCTGGTCAACGGCCCCTGCGGCGGCCAGAAGAACGGCAAGTGCGAAGTCAATCCTGAGAACGACTGCGCATGGATCAAGATCTACAACCGTCTGGAGGCCACCGGTCAGCTGGACAAGCTGTCCAAGCGCCGTGACGACAAGGGATACGGCGACTTCGCTTATCCCAGAACTATCAGCTTGAGGGGGAAGAAATAATGAGCCTGTTAAAAGAAGCACTGGAAGCCGGTAAGTTTGGTATTACCGCTGAGATGGCCCCTCCTAAGGGTTATGATTTTACTGAGCAAATGGAAGCTGCTGAGCTGCTGAAGGGCAAGGTTCACGGCGTGAACGTCACCGATATGCAGTCTGCCAGCCTGAAGGCCACCGGCCTGGGTCTGTGCATTAAGCTGAAGCAGGCAGGCGTAGAGCCTATTCTGCAGATGACCGGCCGTGACCGCAACCGTATGGCACTGATGGGCGACGCCTTGGCTGCTGCCGCCTTCGGCATCGACACCATGCTGGCCCTGACCGGCGACCACCCTGTGGTGGGCGACTGCCGGGATGCAAAGCCTGTTTACGATCTGGACTCTGTGGGCATCCTGCAGATGCTGAGCAACATGGAAGCCACCGGCAATGACTGCGGCGGCAACGAGATCGCCGGCGGCGCTCCCTCTTTCTACAAGGGCGCTTCTGTTACTCCCGTTTATGAGCCTCTGTTCCTGCAGATCAACAAGCTGCGCCAGAAGGTAGAAGCCGGCGCTAAGTATGTCCAGACCCAGGGCATCTTCGATCTGGATACCTATAAGCGCTTCCTGGAGGCTGTGGATAAGGCTGGTATCAAGTGCCACATCATGGCCGGTATTATCCCCCTGAAGGCTGCCGGTATGGCCAAGTACATGAACGAGAACGTTCCCGGCATCGATGTGCCCCAGCACATGATCGACCGCCTGGCCGCTGCAGCAGCAGAGGGCAAGGAGAAGGGCGTCAAGGGCCTGCCCATGAAGCTGGGTATCGAAATGGCTGCCGAGATGATCGCCGAGATCAAGGCACAGGGCCTGGGCGATGGTGTCCATATTATGGCCATCGGCGCAGAGAAGAATGTGCCTACCATTCTGGACAAGGCTGGCCTGTCCATCTGATCCTACATACGAACAAAAGGACCAACCCTTCCGGGCTGGTCCTTTTTGCTGGGGCAAAACTCGAAAAATGTCGAAATTTGTAATAGCGGTGCACCTTGCCAATCCCCGTATGCTGTGATATTCTATATATATCAAACAGGAAGGGGGTGGCCAAATGCATAAACTGCTGATCGCGGAAGCGTCCGAACCCTTTTCCGATGCGCTGGAAGAAATTTTCCGCAACGAATTCGAGCTGCAGGTCTGCCATGACGGGGAAACCGCCTTGGAGCTGCTGCAGTCCTTCCGACCGGAGGTGCTGATCCTCAATTTCATGCTGCCCTTCAAGGACGGCTTGACGGTGCTGCAGCAGAGCGCCCACCGTCCTGCGGTGATTCTGGGTATTTCGCCCTATATGAATGCGTATACGGAACAAACCGCCACCACCCTGGGGGTTCAGTACACCATGATCATGCCTACGGTGCAGGCTCTGCGGGTGCGGCTGATGGATATGGTGTCCACCGTCACCAGAGAAAAGCCTACTCCAGCCCAGCAGACTGCGATTTTTCTGCATATTCTGGGTTTCCCCACCCACCTGGATGGTTACCAGCAGCTTTGCCTGGCCATCCCTCTGTATGCCCAAGACCCGGAGGTGCGATTGAGCAAGGAGCTGTATCCTGCCATTGCCCGGCAGGTGGGCTGCAGGGACGGCCGCTCGGTGGAGCACTCCATTCGCAAGGCCATCGAGGCTGCATGGAAACGCCGAAACCGGATCGTCTGGGCCAAGTATTTCACGCCGAACCCCAGCGGCGATATATCCTGTCCCACCAATAAAGCGTTTATTTGCCGCATAGCAGAACTGCTGAAAGAACAATAAAAATCCCCCCTAATGTAGTTATTATCCTACATCAGGGGGGATTTTGTCTATTGTCCGTTTTTACTGGTTCGGTTCAAAAATGCGCCGGGGGGCTCATTTAGTTGCTGGGATTACCGGCTTTTTCATGCTGGGTTCCAAAGTAGAAGGACACTACCATGGATACCACGATCATTACATTGTCCGGGTGGATGCTGCCCCGCAGGGCCAATACCGCAAACACCCCAGCCACAACCATGGTCACAAGGGTCTTTACCTTGACCAGGTCTGCCAGTCTTTTTATAAGATGCTCTATCATGCTACTCCTCTTTTCTCTCCAGATCCGTCAACCTGTGATTGATGACCTTGATCTGCTCTTCTACCACCGGCATGCGCCGGGCAAAGCCGTTGTGCTCCCGCACCTCCCGGGTCAGCTCATCGATCTTGGTATCGGTGACCGCCTGGGAGATCTTGATGATGTTCTCGCTTTTCCGTGTGGTAGCCAGACCGGTGAGCACCACCCCGATCAGAGACATACAGCCGGTGATACAGGCGGCAAGAATTGCTTCACTCATGGTCTGACACCTGCCTATGCCATGCCCAGCAGCTTGCGCCAGGTCTTGTTTTTGGCAGTGATCTCGCCATCCTCCCAGCAGCCGTTGTCTTTCTGGAAGGTCAGTACCGCCGCCTCGAATTTCGGGCCGGTCATGCCGTCTGCTTCGCCCACCTGAGTGTAGCCCAGGGCAGCCAGCTGTTTCTGCACCGCCTCCACCACCGGATGTGTGCGGTTTACCTGGGCAGAGACCGTCACGGTGTTGCCGATGGTCTCCGGGCCTGCAATGCCATCCACGGCCGAGCCTGTGGCCTCCTGCACATCCCGGATAAACTGCTCCAGAGAATAGGTATCCTCTGCCTTGGTTTCCGGCTCTGCCTCACGGAAGGTCTCACCCAGGTACTTGCAGATACCCTTCGCCAACGCCTTGCCGACTACCTCCGGGTTATGGATAAACTCGTCGCAGTCCCTTTGGTTGGTATGGAAACCCAGCTCGCAGTACACCGTCAAGGCACGGGGTCTGGTGATCTCCGCAAGGTCGGTGCGAACCTTAAATACGGATTTTACATTGCCAGGGTATATTGCCTCCAGCTCCGGAGCAACGGCATTGAACACACTGCGGTATTTAGCACTGTCTGCATAGAACATGAACATCAGATACCGGGTGTCGGGTTCCCAGGCATTGGTATGGATGGGAACATGAAGCTCCGCACCGAAATCGTCAGAATCCTGGCACCGCTTGGTAAGGCTCTGATCCGCCGTACCGATCATCACCTTGATACCGCTGCTTTTCAGGTGCTTTGCGCACACCTCCGCAATCGGTCTTGTATGCTTGTCCTCATAGCAGCCCTTATGCAGACATTTGTTGTTCCCCACACCGTGATCGGACGGAGATAAAAATACTCTCTTTGCCATAGCTTATTCCTCCTTGCTAAGAATCTTATTCGCTTCATTGTCCGTGATAATGCACTTCTGGACGGCGTTTATCACCATAGCCTTAGTCCAGAGCCCCTGCTTAAACCACTTTGCGATTTTCTCTTTCATGGCTTACACCTCCAAAAGGGTATCGGTCATCATGGCGGTGTATGTGACCTGTGCTTCGATTACATCCAACTGAGAAGGCGTATGCACCGGCTCAGGCTCTCCATCATCATAGATGGTATATTCACCCTTGTAGGCTTCCGCCTTGGCGGTTTCTTCGTCCACTTCGCTCCAAGGCAGTTCCTTGGAAATCGTAATATCCACACCTTCCTCGGTGGTGCTTTGGTAAAGCTCATACTTGATTTTCTTCATTTCTCAGCACCTCAAATCTTTATATACTTAAATTCTGCCAGAATATACATTGAAGATGTATCCAAGCCGTCAGTATTGACAGTTATAGCATTACTACCGCTATATAATTCTTGGCTTGCAATATTAGTCAATAAATATCCCTTGTTATTTAGTGCGTCTATCGCTTTGACTCTAACGGATGTAAAGATCACATTACCTTCAATGGCTGGAAGAATTGTCAAAGAACTATCAGTATTGCCTTTACCCCAATAGATAGCCTTGGTGTACACACGAACCCCGTTAAGTTTTTCTGTTGTTCTGTATTCCACGCCGAACATCATAGGGGGATTTACCCATTCCATCTCCTCATCGACTATCATGTAATAACAGCCGGGATGATCCAGGTTTTCTACTGCGTAATACCCGTTCACACCACTGCCGGTATGTACCTCTCTAGAACCATCGGTGACGATAATTCTATCGATGTAGTAAACAGGAAGATTATTGGCATCTGCAAAAGAAAAGTCACCAGCAATCTTCATGGAGATGTAGATATCTATCTCCTTGTTCTTGTATGCCGCCAGCTTTTTGGCAAAGGTGGAAACTTGGAAACCCCAGTCGGCGAACAGATACAGGAACTTGTAGGTATCCTTTTTGATAGGCACTACATCATCCAGCTTGTAGAGGTGGTATTTGCCGTCCGCCAGCAATTTTCCGCTTGGCAGTATGCTAACACCGGTCACCACATTGTTGGTGTCAACCATGTTTACGGGTAGACTTTTTCCGTTTAGATTCAAAGCGTTGTTTGTCTCACCGACTCTACCTGCGGCATAAAGTGCAGCTGCCTTGTAGTTGTAAGCCTTGGCGTCGTCTACAATCTTATCTCCAAACATTTTTGCATAGGGAAGAGCAAAGTCTTCGGTAGTGAAGGTGATAACCTCACCATCAGTCACATCAATATAGCCACCCCCGGGGATATTTGCGATCTCGTCTGCTATTTTTTGACTTGACCAAGTCTTTTCGGCAGAAACAATGGTATCGTCAATGACAGAGATATCACCACCGCTTGCCGTTCCGGCCACCACATAGCCAACATCTTCACCCTTGCCTGTAGCAATAATGTAATTGACCACCGTGTATGGCTGCATATTGTTGTGCGCTGCATTACTTCCCACATGGTTTGTGTACATGTTATCCCATGTCTCGCCCAATGAAATGCCTATACCATCACCACTAGTAGCACCAGATCGATTATAGTTTATCTGATTTCCATCACGATCTGTAAGCTGGTGTCTATGATTAGGCATTTCCTCCACAGTTAGCGTATGTTCCGCTTCGCCGTCCATTTTACCCAGCTCGAAACCATCACCAGCACCCACCGGTACTCTCGTGGACAAATTCGGCACATGGAAGGTAGTGCTTCCGTCACCGGCACCGTAGGTAGTTCCGATTGCCTCAAACAGCTCTGCGTACTCCGTTCTGCTGTAGGCAGCACCGTCACAGAGCAGGAATCCCTCCGGCACAGTTTCCGATGCCAGGGGATAAATGAAGCCGGCTTTTGCTTTTGTCCTGCCTACAAGCGCCTTAAACGCATCTGCGGGAGTGGGATCCTCCACCCCGGGGCACAAGGCAGCGGCAACTTCGTCCGGAAGGACCGCCGCCTTACTGTAGGGCGTACCCTCCACCAGGGGCTGATCATCCCGCATCAAGGTGATAGAAAAAGGCTTTCCGTTTTCCAGCTTGGCAAATTCTCCTGCCGCTACAGAGGCGGTATATTGTCCGGGCGCGCCCGGCACGCGATCTTTCATAAAATATCATCTCCTGAATATAGTTCTCCACTGAACCGAAAACAGCTGATAATCTCCCGGATTCGACGCTCTGCCAACAGGAGGGAGGATTCTATGTCGTTGGCCTCCCGGTATCCAAGACGGTCCATGGTTGCAGGAAGGCGGTATTGGACTTCAACGGCCTGACAAAGAGATCGGATGTTATCTAGATATCGCTGCATTTGGCTTTCTGTGGGCGTGTTTGCGGAGGGGTATCCGGTGAGGGCCCAATCGGTTTTGACTACCGGAGAAAGCCGCACATCCAGGAAAACTGCCAGCTCTGACAGCTCCTTCACAGCGGATTCCACCCGATTTAGGTCTGCGGCACCGTAGATACCCTTACCGTTTTGCAGAAGAACATCTTCCTGTGTTCTGTCTGTTATCAGTGCAAGTTGATTCAAAACAAACACCTCCTAAATCCGTTTAAGCGGTGGCCATGTCAACGGCATCCAGTTGGATGCCGTTGATCTTCACCTGAGCGGTCTGCCCGGTGGGGCTGAGCTGGTTGTCCATGGATACGATGTACCCCTGGGTCACCTTGCCCCAAGGATTCTGGGAAACCACCAAATCGCCCACCTGCTGCCCCTGGATCACCACTTGTTGGGTCAGCGTCTGCCGGAGCTGGAGGACAGAATACAGCCGCTCCAACACTTCCGCTACATTCCCGTTATGCACCAGAGTAGCATCCTCTACGCTCAGTACATTGTTGACTTCTGTGCCGGTGGCGGCGCGATCCTGCTTGGTGTGGGTGATACAGGTGTGCCGGTAGGGGAGCCCCGTCAGGGTGACAGGCCCATCGGCGGTGATGACCACATAATTGGCGCCCTGTTCGATGATGGTGCCGCCGGTAATGGAATAGGAATGGTAGGGCTCAGTAAATGTTACCAGCATATCCGTACCGGATAGGGTCTCTCCGTCGATCAGGGTCTTCGAATCGGAAAGGGGCGTATAGGTATGCGCCATCACACAGACCTTAGCATATCTGGGACGGGTGGATGCCTCTGTGTTGGAGAAGATCTGTCCGGAAGAGAAGGAACTGCTTACTGTTTCCGGCAAGGGCAGAAGCTCAATGGTCTGACTGCCCTGGGTCTTCACCAGAGCACCGATGGCAAAGGCCACCTGCTGGAGGGCTTCCCGCTGGGTGCAGACCCCCAGATACCCGGTGACGGTGACATTCTGGAAGAAACTGTGCAATGTAAATTCCCGCCCGGGCAGGATCTGCTGCAGCAGCTGCCGGAGGGGCATGCCGTCGTAGATACCGCCCAGATAGGTATCCCCCAGCAGACCGATGGCAGATTGACACCGGAAGGTATATTTCTGATTGGTGCTTCTACTGCTGTCCTTGATGTACTGGGTGGCCAAAAGCGTGCCGTCCCGATACAGTTCGATCCGCTGATTCTCCTGAGGTGCCAACTCCCTTCCTGTCCGGTCGTAGATATTTACGGTCATGGTGTCCACAGACAGGGTAGACAGGGTGTTATCCGCCTCGTTGAGGATATTCACAGAGGAGATCTCATCCTGCTGAAACTGCACCACACGCCCCATCTGCAGGCGCTGGAGCTTCCCGTGCTGCAAAGGCTGGCTGGTGCGTATCAAGGTAATGCGCAGCTTATCAAAGCTCTCCACCATGTGGTTGAGGGTCCAGTGGGGAGAATTGGGATATGCGGTCATCTCCTCCAAAAGGGTCTCCCCGCTGTACCATGCCACCTGCATTTCGCTGCACCACTGGTTGGTGGAGGGCCAGAAGGTAAAGGTCAGACCGGTTGCAGTGAAAAGCGCCGGGAAAGCGACCTCCAGAACCGGGGATTCCGGGAAATGCCCATTTTCATCCGACAGACCCTTACTCCACCAGAAGTCCTCCGGGGCGTCGGGCAGCAGCTCTCTAGAGCTATCCAGTAGCCAGTTGCCCTCCAGTGTTGCATAGGGAATATCCTTATGACCGGTCACCAGCAGACCCTCGCTGGCATAGGGTTGCCCGCCGGTGGTATGGACCTGCATAGCCTCCTGCGCGCCTACGGGAATATCAAAATAGGTTACCGACAGACTCATGGCATCACCTGCGGTTCTGTAGCGATGAAGTTGACGGTCACCTCACCCCAGTCAGCAAACTCCGGCTTCAGCAGACGCAGCGCCTTTTCACCGGAGGTCACATACATCCGCTGGGACAGGGTCTGCTGCCCATAGGGGAAGGTGCAGACATGACTTGCAACCGGCTTGGAGATGGCCTCCCAGAAGGCATCAAAATCCGCCCGGTGATTGCTTTTGGGGGCGACGGTCATGGAATAGTTGTAAAATGTGCCGATGGGCTCCCGGTAGAGTCTGCCGTCCTGGGTTCTGCCGGTCTGCTCTGTATCCAGAACAGAGAATTTGCAAACCAGATTGGTCACATCCACCGGATAGGCGATGCCGTCCATAGTAAACACACACATCAGAAAACAACTCCCTTCATAAGACTTCTGCCGGCACGGTTGGATTCCCGGGTAATCTCCGGCTGCAGGATCCGGGCCAGTTGGGCAAGCTCCCCGGTAAAGCGAATGTTGATCACATCATTGCCCCGGGATCTTTCCTGATTGCCCAGAACCTCAGCCAGAGCCTGCTTGATCACATCCAGGGGCGCTTCCACATTGGTGCCGTGCTTCTGATCGCCCACCACCGCCAGGAAAGGCTTGTTGGCAGGCAGCACCGCGCCCTGCGCCAGATAGGGGATCTGTGGGGGCCGGATGGTCTTCATTTCTGCAAACGGTGTAAATCCCATAACCTCAACACCCTTAATATCAATAATGATATTATTGATACCGGAGAATATCCACCCAATTGCTTTATTTATAGCCTGAATGATTCCGTTCAAAACATCCTTGAACCACACGCCTACCTGAGAAAAAACATCCTTTACATCTTCCCACGCATCGGATGCCCATTGGGAAAAGCTGTTCCATAATCCGGAGAAGAAGCCGCTTACCGGCTGGATAACATTTCTGTTTATCCAAGTGCCAATACCGATAAATACCGCTTTGATATTCTCCCAGGCATCAGCTGCCCATCCGGATATACTTGCCCACAATCCAGAGAAGAAACCGCTTACCGGCTGAATGATTGTTTGATCGACCCAGGCTGCTACCACTGTCCACACCGCCTTGATGATCTCCCAGCATCCCGACGCAATTACGCCAATGTTGTAGAAAATATCACTGATTGTTTGCCACACACTGCCAAACAGAGCAGCAAACCAATCAATGACCGGGGCGAATGTGGTCTTGATACTTTCCCAGGCAACCACTGCCCACTGGGAGATCCCTGTCCAGAGGTTCACAAAGAAGTCACCCACCGGTTGAATTACCGCCGTGTAGAACCACGCCGCTGCGTCGGAGAAGAACGCGCATATGGCATCCCAGTTCTGCACGATCAGTACCACAAGGTCAGTAACCAACCCCACAGCCAGACCAATCAGTGCACCAAGCGGGCCACCAATCGCGCCGATCATCATTCCAATGCTTGCCCCTGCAAGGGTTGCCCCTGCCGGGATCAGCACACCGCTCAGCCAGTCCAGCCCGTTTACAATGGCGTCGTATAGCCCCACGATAAACAAGCCCACGCCGGCGATCGCCCCCGGGATTCCCGATTTCAGCGCCGTAAGGATTTCGGTGCCTAAGCCGGAGAACACCCCGGGGATTTTGCCAAGGAAGCGTCCAATGTCACTCCAATTATCCACAATCATATCGGCGCTTCCAATCAAATCCCCCGTCACGCTGGTTCCCAGCGCAAGGCCCTGTAGCCAGGTGGGGATGTCGCTTTCCACCTCTGCCTGATACAGGGTCAGGATACCCTGGACTGCAGTCCGGATGGCGTTTAGTTCACCAACCACAGCTTCAGAGCTTACCGCCCCCAGCGCGCCATGGATAGCGGCTTGCAACCCAGTGAACGCCGCAGCTAGCGCAGTGACATTGGTCGTGTCTTCTGTTGTAGTGGTCACCGAGGTTGTGCTGGTGGTGGAGGTGCTTTCCGTGCCGATCCTCTCGATCTCATCAAAGGAAAGCAGCGCCTTCTGCGTCTGTTTTCGCACCGTAGTGGTGGTTCGTTTTACCGTTTTCTCCGCCTGGGTCATGACCTTATCCAGAGAAAAGGATGAAAAAAGACCGGAAATGGCACTTGCAAGGCCCTGGGTCTGTTTTTCCAGTCCTGCCAATGCTTTTCCGGTCAGAGAGATTTCTTTTTGCAGCGAAGTTCCTCCGCTGTCGCTAAGATTAACTGCATATTGTGCCACTTTTTCACCTGCCTTAATGAAAAAATACCTCAGCGGACTTTTGTAATCCGCTGAAGTGCTTATAATAAATTATTTGGTTTGGTCAAGACCTTTTTTTGTGTTTCTCGCGCCCCTCGCTCTCCCACTCGTATTGGCACCACAAGCAAATAAATCGGGTATGATACATAAACGAATGACTTGAATAGTGAATCGCAGTGATATGTGTAGAAAGGCACTTGGGACAATGGGGGATCTGCTGGCGGGTCAGCTCTGCCCGCTTGGCTTCAAAAGCTTCCGTGCCCGGCTCCGGTTTCGTATTCAACACCGACACCGCACCATCCGTCAGCTTCTGTCCGCAATGAGGACAGTAGTTCATATCCACACATTCTCTTCCACAGTTAGGGCAAAACATACAACCACACTCCTTTACCGTCATTATACACCGCATCACTTGCCTTTGCAAGTCCTGCCAATGCTTTTCCGGTCAGAGATAGTTCTTTTTGCAGCGAAGTTCCTCCGCTGTCGCTAAAATTAATTGCATATTGTGCCACTTTTTCACCTGCCTTAAAATACGCCCCCGCAGTCCAGCGGGAGCGTTTGTGTCATTTTTTTGCTTTTTTTGGATATTTTTCATATCCGCGCGGATCCCATTCATATCCGCACCAGAAACATACAAACCTTGTGTCATACATAAAAGTAATGTTAGATTTATGCAACGCAGTTAGATGTGTAGAAAGACACCTGGGACAATGGGGGATCTGCTGGCGGGTCAGCTCTGCCCGCTTGGCTTCAAAAGCTTCCGTACCCGGTTCCGGTTTCGTGTTCAATACCGACACCGCACCATCCGTCAGCTTCTGTCCGCACTGGGGACAGTAGTTCATATCCACACATTCTTTTCCACAGTTAGGGCAAAACATACAACCACACTCCTTTTTTCCTATTATACACCGCACCACTTACCATTGCAAGTCCTGTCAGTGCTTTTCCGGTCAGAGATATTTCTTTTTGCAGCGAAGTTCCGCCTCCGCTGTCACTAAGATTAATTGCATATTGTGCCACTTTTTCACCTGCCTTAATGAAAAAATACCTCAGCGGACTTTTGTAATCCGCTGAAGTGTTTGTGATAAATTATTTGGTTTTGCCAAGACCTCTCTTTTTGTATTTTTCTTTCCCTTCGCTACCCCATTCGTACTGACACCACAAGCAAACAAATCGGGTTTCATAAAACTGTGAAGAACTTGCAAGGTGAATCGCTGTGATATGGGAAGAAAGGCACTTGGGACAATGAGGAATGCGATTCTTCATCAGCCATGCTTTTTGCTGCTCAAAGGATTCCTCTTCCCTACATTCCTGTGCAGGATCTGTTACCAGCTTCGTTCCGCAGTATTTACAGTAATTGGCATCTTCCACAGACTTTCCGCAGTTAGGGCAAAACATACAACCACACTCCTTTACCGTCATTATACACCGCGCCACTTACCTTTGCAAGTCCTGCCAATGCTTTTCCGGTCAGAGATAGTTCTTTTTGCAGCGAAGTTCCTCCGCTGTCGCTAAGATTAACTGCATATTGTGCCACTATTTCACCTGCCTTTATAAAATTACCCCACCGGTGTGACTCGGCGGGGCATTCTTTGGTTATAATCTGCGTTTCCAGTTGGGTTCATAAAATTTATTCACTCTTCTTGGATGCCATTCATACCCACACCATACGCAAACGAAGCGGGTATCATACGCCCACGAACTATGCTGGTGCAACACATTTACGTACGTAGACAAGCACTCTGGGCAATGGGGGATCTGCTGGCGGGTCAGCTCTGCCCGCTTGATTTCAAAAGCTTCCGTACCCGGCTCCGGTTTCGTATTCAACACCGACACCGCACCATCCGTCAGCTTCTGTCCGCAATGAGGACAGTAGTTCATATCCACACATTCTTTTCCACAGTTAGGGCAAAACATACAACCACACTCCTTTATTTCCATTATACACGGCATAATGGGTCTTTGCAAGTCCCGGTTGCCAATTGTCCATAAAAGCTATCCCAGCATTTTTTTGATTCGTTCCTGCTCCAACAGTTCCGCTTTGCTGTACCGCTTGAGAAGATCCACCCGGCTTTTGTTCTCCCGGTAGTATTCCTTTTCCCAATCCTCCAGCTTCTTGCCCTTGTGCAGCTTTTGCCGCAGGGAGATAAGGGTACTCAGCTGCCCCTCGCCAATGGTGTGAAACCAGGACAGGAATGTCCACCAGTGGACAAAGGGCAGACTCCGGATCTCTTGACCTGCCACCTTGTTGATGTCCGCCACGATCACCTGGGCATCCTGCTGCCAGTCCAAAAGCCTGGGTGCGGGGGCCTGGGGCGTATCCTCTCCGCCATTGAGGAATTTTGTCAGATACGCCATAGCCTCCTGCCGGTGCTCCTCCGGAATCTCCTCCTCGTAAAACAGCGCCAACGCGATCCGCCAACGGAGATGTTCGGGCAGATCTGGATCCTGAAAGTAGGAGAAAATCTCCAGAATATCCCGGTAGTCACAGTGCAGGTTGTATTCTCTGCCGCTTATTTGCGCCCGGGTGGGCAGATCCCAACCCCTTAGCATACTGCATCCCGGCGAGCTTTGGCCTTTGCCACTGCGGCATCGGTCTTTTCCTTAGCGCAGCGCTCCGCGCCGGCCACCAGGATCGGCTGCAGGGCAGACAGCAGATTGGTCACCACCCGCTCGCCGTTTTCAGCTACTGCCAGCAGGTTGATACCGCCTAAGATTTTATCAAAGTCGTTTTCTGCGCCGAACACCCAACTCAGGATTTGCTTCATCTGCTTGTCAGCCTCCTGCAGCAGCTGCACCACAGCGGCGCCGTCATGATTTTCAATTTGCCGGGCCTGTTCGGTCATTTCCTGCTCCACCTTGGCGAACTTGTCTGCCGCCTCCAGAAAGCGGGCGTATACATTGGGATCGCCGGGATTGAACCGCAGCAGGCTGCCTCCATTGAGTCGATAGGACTTTACACCACTGTCAAACTGAATTTTCTCCATAATCAAGCTCCTTTCCAGTTGGGGGAGGGAAATCCCTCCCCCTTATGTCTTATTCTCCGGGGGTAAAGGTCTTGGCGGACACATCAAAAGTGCCCTGGACCTTGTTGCCGGTAAAGTGCAGGGTGAAGGGGATCTGGTAGCCGGTGGTGTCACCGCCGTAGCTGGTGACTTCGATAAAGGCCTCCTCCTTCACCGCAGGGTAAGCGCCGCTCTCGGCGGTCTCCCACAGCTTCACATCCACCACATCGGTCTTCAGGTCATCCAGCACAAGACCCTTGTCCAGGATCTCCTGCAGCCGCTGGAATAGGGCAGAGCCCGCCTCAGCATAGAAAGGCTCTACCGCAGCGGTCTTCTCGTAACCGGAGATCAGAATAGATGTCTCGCCCAGAATGTTCTTTTTGCTCTCCACCTGGGCAGACAGCTCGGGGCTGTACTCCTCCAGATCCTTGCCCAACCGCTCATAAGCTGCTTCTGCGGCAGGCTTGGCGGTGTTGATATAATGGACCAGATATTTGCGTTCAATTTTTGCCATAGTAATTCACCTCATATAATTTTGTAAAATTTGCAATCAGAGTCACCGTATAGGTGCCGATCCCCGTAGGGGAAATCTTCTGTAGATGGCCTTTTTCTGCCCACATCTTTTCCCGGGCAGGCACATCCCCCAGCCGGGGAGCAAGCCCTGCCAAACTCTGTTGCCGGACCCATTCCTGAAAATCCAGCAGCCAGGCAGCATGGGATGCGTTATCTTCTTCTACGCCCACCTGTCGGTGCAGGGCAAATCCCAACCGGCACTCCACCTGCCGGTTGCCCAGAATATCCTCTGTCCGGCTCAATTCTTCAATGCCGCCGGGGAACAGACCCATATGGCCCGGCCCGGCGGGCAGTATGTCCACCGTCAGAGAATCCCCCCAGCCGGGGTATGTCTGCAGCCATTGCTGCACGCGTTCCAGTATCGTCATAGTTCACCTTGCTTTCTGCCGGCCTCAGTGTGACAGAAGCGACCCTCCCAGAAGTAGGCGGTGGCGAATTCCGCCACCGCCAAACCATCCACCTGTTCCGGCAGGAAGGAGGACCACTGCTCCTGGGTTACCACCGGACCAATGCCTGCATAGACCCGGTCTCCGGCAAACACCAGTTGTTTTTCGCCGGGCTGCACCAGCAGGAACTTTCGCTCCTGCCGATGCCCCAGACTGGAGAATCCGCATTCGTCCTGCATACGCAGAAAAACATTTGGAATCTCATACCGGAGAATGCCATCCGGGGTCTTCCGGTAAACCGTCACTGTTTGTGTACAAAATCGGTAGTCAGCAGGCCCGGTCATACCTCCACCCCCCGGTAGATGTCCAGATAGATGGATGCCTGCTCCCGCAATCGTTGCTGCAACTTAGCGGTGCCGGTGTCATACTGCACCCGCACACTGCCCACGCTGGCAGAGGACAGACCGGTGTTTCTGTGGGCATACAGTGCCTCTGCCATTGCGCACAGGGCCATGCGTTCCGCCTGTTCACCGGAGGACTCCACCCGAAAGATTCGTTTCATCCGGTCCAGCTGCTCCTGGGCGCGGGACGCCATTCCGTCAAATGCGGCTTCCGGAATGGCACTGCCCAGGTAGCTATCCTTGTAAAATGTGTAATCGATCACCAGGCAGTGCCTCCTTTATCAGGCGGAGATGGCGATATCCTTCAGCACGGCGGCCTTCAGGGTGTTCTTCAAGGCAACACCGGCCACCAGCTCCACCTCGCCGGTCTTCACAGCGCCGGGGGCGTTCAGGTCGGGCAGATAGGACTGCACCACGCCGTCGCCCATGGGGGAGATACCGTGGAAGCCGTCCAGACCCAGAGCAACCGCGTAAATGGCGGTCTTGCCGTTTTCATCGGTCTCCACCACATCCTCTACGGTAGTGCCGTTGTAGTACTGACCCATATCCACCATGGGGATGCCGGCGTAGGTCTCTACAGTGCGGCCAAAGTCATCCTGACTGCGCTCATAGTAACCGGCCCGGCGGGCGATGGAGCGCAGCTTCACCAGCATGCTGCGGTTCATCAGCAGCAGGGAGGGAGTGCCGTCCAAACAGCTGATAAAGCTGTCCATCTCATCCAGGAATGCGTTGTAGTTCTCATCCAGCTCGGTGGAGGTCTTCAGGCTCACCTGGCTGGTGATCTCATTGACAGTGCCGGAGAGCATCTTCTTCAGACCGTCGAAAGTGCCGGTCACATAACCGTCGCCGATATCTGCGCTGGTGCCGTTGATCACCAGATTGTGGAAATAGTTGGCGGTTGCCTTGATCTTCTGCTCAGCCTGGAAAGCCAGCTCATCGGCAGCGCCGGCAGTGTTCTGCAGAACTCTGTCCATCTGGAATGCGCCGCCCATGATGATGGCATTGGTGGTCTTCTCCTCCTTCTTGGCCTCGCCGGGGGTGTACTCACCGCCAATGGTACGCACGGAGGCGGTGGAGGGAGTCTTCAGCTGGATGTAGCCGTAGGTCAGGGTAGAACCGCCGGTACCGGGGCTGATGACGTTGTCGAAAGGCATCTGATCCAGCAGCAGGGAGCTGCGGCGGAACATGTCAATGATCTGCTGATCGACCTTGTCGGCCATGCCGACTTTTGCTTCTGCGAGAGTAATAGCCATAATTTGTTACTTCCTTTCAAATCTTTCAAGTAGTGCGCCTGCCAGGGTGGCAGGACTTTTGTGAATGTCCGGTGCTGCCGCACCGGTACCCCTTGCGTAAGGGGGCGGGGTCTCTGTCCGGAACAGATAGCTGCAGTCCTGTTTCAGATTCTGCATCGCTTCTGCCAGGGCAGTCTGCTGATTTTCGCAGGATTTGAGCGCATCCACATCCAACAGGGCGGTAATGGCCTTGGCATTTCTGCCTTGGGCATGGAAAATAGCCAGCTCCAGATTCTTCTGAAATTCCAGCTCTTCCATTGCCTGCTGATGCTGGGTTGCAGCTTGGTGGAATTTCTCCTCCCAATCTTTGGCAGCCTGCACCGCAGCCTCATAACCTTCCGCTTGGGCAAGCTTTTCTTTCAGCTGCTCGTAGTCAGCGAACTGACTTCTCACATTCTGGATATCCCGACCGTTTTCCGCCATGATGGTGTCGATGATCTCTTTGCTCAGGGGTTGATCCCCCATAGTAAGGTTCTGCAAAAATTCTCGTTTCATGGTTACTCCTTTCGTTACGCTTTTTACGGGGTCGCATCCCATACTTTTGACCTTTTTACGCCGGTCAGGGCATATAAAAAGCGGCCAACGGCCGCGTTTTAACTGGGCATATAGGTCTTTCGCACCTGCTCCAGATCGTCTTCCGTCTGGCAGGGAATATGGAACCACCAGCTCAGGGCGATCTCCGGCTTCAGCAGACCCTTGTCCACCATCTCCACATATTCCGCCCAGGTCTTCTCCTGGTCGTACAGAGTGCCGTTGCCCCAGTCGATGGTCGGCTCCCCCGGGTCAGTGCTGGGCAGATCATACAGTTCTGCCAACAGGGCGCACAGAGCAAAGAGCTTCTGCACTGCCTGCTGCCACATCTGCTGGAACTGGATTACTGTCAGGGAGAACTCCGCCGCACTGGCAGTGATCTCCGTGGCGGTACGGTCGTCCATATTGGCGTCGGACAACATACCCCGCTGCAGCCCCATAATGCTCTCGGCGTTGCGCAGATACTCCTGCTTCCGGGCAAGATAGGCTTCGTACCGCAGCTGGGGGGAGTACACCGTCAGACCCACCCGCTCCGGATCTTCGTCCAGACCCACAAACAGAGTGTCTTTCAGCCCCTGCTCCTTGTCCAGCAGATCTGAGGAGGCAAATACCCGGCTCTGACCCCGGCTGAACTCTCCGTTCATCTGGGCTTCATTCCGGTCAAGGTTGGCAATCAGACCCTCCGCAGCGGCAAATACCGCCACGCCATCAGCAGAACCGTCCACACAGTTGAGCATAGGGGTCTTCACCTGCACAAGGCCAACAGAACCCACCGGCTTTTCATACCGGTATTCTGCCGCCAAGCCGCTGTAGTAAGGCACATTGGCCAGGGGAATCTCTGTACCCAGCATGCCTTTATCCCGGCTACGAAACAGCCGATTCCGAATGGTCAGAAATCCGTCTGCGTCCACACTTCTGCGTTCCAGCAGGGTGTAGTATTCGTTGCCCTCCATCCGGATCTGGGAAAGACCCACATCGGTGGGCGTACCCTTATCGTCTCTGCCAAAGATCAGCATCCGATCCCGGGGGATCAGGGCAACAGAAAACCCTGCCTTGTTGGGGCAGGGTTTCATATAGCACTCGCCGCCTACCAGAGCCAGCTGAAGAGCCTGCTTTTGCACTTCCTCCAGTTCCTGCAGCAGTTGCACGCCCAGGGGCTTGTTTGCCTCTGCCCGGTACTCACCGAACAAAGTTTTTACCAGCTTGTTTACGGCACTGTAGGCGACCCGCTGGCAGCCGTCTGCCTCCCGGGAAGATTCCTCTCCATAGTACAGGGCGAACCACCGTTCAATAGCCCGTCGCATAGCGGGACTGGTCTTGTCCCAGGCGCCAAAGGCTTTTTCATAACTGTAGATGCTCATACATCCCCTCCTCCATTGTAGATGCTGATCCGCTTTACTGCCCGCAGACCGGCCTGCACGCCTTGAATATAGGATTCCTGCTGCTGCAGCTTGCTCTGCAAGCGCCGGTTTTCCTGCCGCAGATGTCTGTTTTCCACCAGCACCGTTTCCTTGGCCCACATAGGCAGGAACCGGTCAATCAGCCATTTTTTCATAGGGTTCTCCTTCCAAACATTTACGAATTTCACGGTCTCTGCGCAGCACCGTGGCGCAGAAATAGCGGACATCGTCCATGGTGTGGTCGTCTGTCTTCTGCACCCGGTCTGTGCCATCTTCTTCCCACCGGTAGAGACCGAATTCCCGGATGGTGTCCCGGCAGCTGGGATGGAATTGCAAATTGCCGGCTTTTAGCAGGGCTGCCACCAGCCGAATGCCGGGCAGCACCTGGTTCATCGCTCTTCTGACAGAGAATCTGCCGTGGCGCCGAATCGTGGCGATAAAGGATGCCGCTGAGGGATCTACCACCACGCACTCCACAGGCAAAGAACCTGCCAACTGCTCGATTTCCTGGTAGTACTCCTCATCGGTTTTCATCACGCCGGTATCTCTTCCGTTGTGGTAATACTCCCGGATCCGTACCGCCTTTCCCTCTGCCACACACCACAGACCCGCAGAGAAAGGGTTGCGGGTGCCGTAGTCCACGGAGATATAGTACCGGCCGGTTTTGGGTAGTTGATCGCACAGGTGCTTTCCCGGCTCAAAGTCATATACCAGCCCTTCGGCCATACACCATTGTCCCAAAATATAACGGCGGTAAAAGACCCCGTTGTACAGCCGCTCGTACCGCTGCCGGACCACCGGATCCAGGGCCGGATTGTCCTCCATGGTAAAGTGCAGATGCACCAGGTTCTTTTCCGCCGCCTTTTGGATCCACTGCTTGTACAGCCAGTGCTCCGGACCTTGGGGATTGCAGTTGAACCACAGCTTCGATCCGGTAACCGAGCACCGGGCGCAGGCCTGCTCCACGAAAGAACGGGGCATCAGCGCCGCCTCATCCAGTAATACCCCTGCCAGGGTAATGCCTTGGATCAGCTTGTAGGCGCTCTCGTCCTGACCGCCGAACAGATAGTAGGTGTTCTGTTGCCCATTGGCGTTTGTGACCACCAGCTTGTTGTCTGTGCGATACTCCCGGATGTCCAGAAGGTCTCCCAGCCAGCTATGCAGATTGGTGACGATGTTCCGCCGTAAGGCTCCAATGGTTCTGCCGCAGATGCCGAACACCGCCCCATCGAAGCGTGCCATGCTCCACAGGAAGAACCCCACCACCATGGAAACGGTCTTGCCGGACCGAACGGCTCCGTCGCAGAGGATGCCCTCACAGGCACTAAACGCCGGCCGATTCCACCAGGTCATTGCCAGCAGCTGCCGTTTGCTGAAGTTCCGGTATATCATTGGTCTCCAATGCCTCCTGTGTTGCCTGAATAATTGCCTCCAGTAGATTGTTGTCGCCACTGTCGCAGCGGCTTTCTTTGCTTTCGAACAAACCCAGATGCTTACCCAGCAACTCTAGAGCCTTCATCTTGTCATAGAACTTCACCTTGATGCCAGCAGGTGAGCGTTCAATGGACGCAATGGCTGCCCCCTGTGCTGAGCGGAGCTTTTCTTTAATTTTCAGCTCTCCGTCTTCAATCTGCATATAGTCTGTCACTCTGGCGAAGCCGATGGCCGCCAGTTCCTTCACAATTTTCTCCCGGGAAACCTCTTTTGAAGCCATGATTGTCTGCGCATCTCCTCCTTGAAAATGAGAGAGGCGGAGCAAGCGCTCCGCCTCTTTGATATTCGGTTTTTCTACTTTCGGCGATAACAGCATACCACAGCAAACGCCAAAAGTCTTCCCACTTTTTTCCCAACCTTTTGACAAGGTTACGGCTTTGCAATCTCAGTGCTTCGGAAGGTGTTGTTCAGATCGTACAGGTACAGACCGCCCTTACGATCCAAGGTACCGATGGCCAATGTGGATTTGTCGGGGGAGATCGCCACCCGGTAAAGTTGGTTTGCTGACAGGGTCATGCCTGCCTGCAAGCTGTCCCGATGCACCATGCCGAGACTGCGCAGACCGGCCCGGTCATCAAAAGAGAACACATTACCCATATCCTCAGGATCACCGGTTACGCCATAGGCGATGGACAGATCTTCACTTACAGCAATGTGATGGATAGGCCCGTTGGTGCAGGCGTTACCCAACGCGAATACGGATTTGTCTTCCCGTACCAATGCCAGCATGCCGTCCTGGGTGCCTACCAGATAACTGCCGTCTTTCCAGGGGGCATAGGCAGAGGGAACAGCTTTGTACTGCCGGCCGGGATGGTAGGGGTAGGGGAGGTCCATCAGAAATTCCGGAATGGGCGTCGGCGTAAAGGCATGAATGAGCCTGTTGCCGGTAATCTTTCCGTCCACCAAAGTCAGCTCCCGCTTTTCACCCTCCGTAGTGCCCACCTGTGCGATCAGGGTGTGGTTGTTCTGCCAGTGCAGATGGTGTACCTGTGACAGCTCCACACTCAGCTCCCGCCACAGCAGGATGCCTTCCATGGCATAGTTGGGGAAATAGTAAGGATTCTCCTGCATAACACGCACATAACTGCCGGAGTCGTCCTCCTGCTGCATATACTGGGCAATGCCTGCTGCCAGGTCCTCCCCGGGATAGAAATTCTCCATAGGAATGGGTGTAAAGCCTTCTCTGGGAGCATAAGGAAAACGCTTGCCAAGTAGCTCCCTGCCAATACTCAGATATAAGAACGGATCCTCACTGATCGGACCGACCTGTCCGGCGGCCTTGGCAGCCTTCAGCTTTTCAAGATCTACGATGGCCACACCGGGACCGTCCAGCATATGGTTGGTATCGCTGATGTAGAGCTTCCCGTCTTTGTAGATCATCTCCGAGGAGATCACCGCACCCCGCGGGGGAGTACCTATGATGCCCATGTTTTCCGGCTGCCCGCCGTGAAGGAAATCCCAGCGAACCAGATGAATACCGCCGTGGGAATAACCGTACCAAAGACAGTCCTCATCATCCAGCGCCAAACCGAAGATCCATTGCCGATAAGGCTCCAGCGGCTGCTTTGGCACATAAGCGCCCATACCGAAGGGGCGCAGATCCCCTACCTGTGTTAGGGTGTTTTCTGCCGGATCATATGCCCAAAGACCGGGCACAAAGGCAAAATGCAAATACAGCTTGCCTGCGGCACAGAAGGAGTAGGTAATGATCCGGTGATAGGTAGAATCTATCCCGTTCACATTTGGCACTTCAATGCCCAGCTGCTCGATCTGCTGGGTCTGCAGATTGATCCGGTAAAAGTCACCGCTGCGGGAGCTGGAATAGAAATTCCCGTCGGGTCCCTCGCTGATCCGGTAAGAGCCGAATTCGGTCACCTTGCCGTAGTCGGTCACCCGGTTGGTGTCCAGATCATACCGGTACAGGTGCCCACGGAGAAAACCGGTAAAGTACAGGCAGTTGTGGGTGACATCGTATTTTGCGCCATAGATGCTCTCAAAGGGTACGGGAATGCCCAGATCCTGGGCCTTCTCGTGAATATAATCATAGAGGATAATGTGAGACCCCTGGTACCCCTCAAAAGGATGAGCGTAATAGGCTTGGGGCATCCAGTCCGGGTGTAGGACAGAACGGGCGGTGGTGTGGGTGGTCATCAGCAGCCGGCCGTCGGGCAGCTCAGTAAGACTGGTATGGATCTTGCTGGTACTGATGGCCCGCTCCTGCTGGAAGGTCACATCCTCGATTCTGAAGTGGAGCTTAAATTCGTCTTTTTCAGGGATGTACTCGTAAAGTCTGGTCTTCATGGGATAATATAGTTCCGCACACAGGGGGAAGAAGATCCGCCCGGTGCTGGTGACAAATAAGTCCCAGGAAGCGGCATACTCCGGCTCATCCAGAAAATACTTGTGCTGAATTGCCTCAGAAGGGAGCATACGCATCCAATCCGGGTCAAAGCCTAACTGTGCATAGTTCTTTGCTGTTGCAGTTCTGTTGTCCATAACAAAAACCTCCATACCGCATCGATGCTAAAAAACCATATAACTTCAAGGGCTTTGCTTATGCGGATTGTAGCATTTGATTTCGCGTTTGTAAAGGCTTTTTCTCCAAAAAAATCATTTATTTTTTCGGCAGCTAAATTCCAGATAAAACCCATACAAAGCGGGCAGCCTTTCCACCGATAACAGTGCAGATTCACCCAGAGAATAAAAGCCCCCGGATCCCAAATGGGATCCGGGGATTACTGTGCGGCAGGAAGGATGTTTAGCCGTTTTCGGAAAGCAAGTATTCAAGGAAAGTCAGCAGCATTTCCGGGTGGGGGTGATTGGCAGCAATGCCAAGATACAGGGTATTACTTCCGGGGTAGTAGGTATCCAGGAATTTCAGACAATCCCGGATATCGATGCCAATGGGAATGGGGTCTACCATTTGATCAGGCTTGGTGGGATCGGGATATTCCATGGTATAGCTTTCGTCAGGATCATAGGCTGCCGACAGATCACTGTAGTCTTCTGGCTGCTCTACAATACTGTTGTCCACATAGTATAGCCGGCCTTCCAGCTGCATCAGAATTTCTTCCGGCAATACCTTTCGCAGATCCACCAGCATATGGCTGCGGTTATAGGCAAACAGGGGGAAGATTTGCTCTGGTCCAGTAATGAAATCCGCATCGCCTACGCCAACTTGCGCATAAATCATCTGAAGATTGGCAGAGTAAAACTGGGGCATATCATCTGCAAAGCCAATGCTGGTGGTAAACAGTGCCTCTTCATTGTTGTCGTTGATACCGGCGTAATGATAAAAGTTTTGATTAAAATCAGGGCTTTCTTCAGAAAAGGTGCTGTTAACAAGGATCCCGGCAAGCACCACATTCTTGCTACTTGCCACAGATATTCGCCAGCTGATGATGCTTGCGAGAACAATTATAATTGCGGCGGTGGGTATTGCAAAATAGTCAAGAAAATAGACCCATTTCTCTTTCGCTGTTTTGCCTTTCATACTTTTGATGGAGGCAATTGCGTGTTCTAACATTGTCATAGTCAATAAATCCTTATAGGGTGGTCATGATTTGCTCGATATTCACTGCGCAATCTCGTGAGGCACATCGTCTGCGGATGCATCTTCAATCAACTGGGCGTGCTCGGCCTTTGTTTCCAACATAACCAGAACAGGCTTCATCAGCCGTGCTTGCAAATAGATCAAAAGACTAAAGCCAAAAAAACAGAAGACCAGCGTAATGGTGGTCAACATATCCAGCTTTGCATTGCTGGTTTCGGGAGCAAGGCAAAGCAGAACGGGTACGGCATACAGAGCAACCATCACTACTGTTTTGGGTAAATGCCCTATGGACAACAAAAGACTGTTTCGTAAATGCTGCTTCAGGGTATTGTCGTACCGGGCAATCAAAGAGAAAGCATAGGAGGCCGAACCCAGTACTACAACAGAGACAGAACCTACCAGAACATATAAAGGCAGTGCAAAGGTCTCACCTGCATATAAGTAAATAAGTAGAGCATCACCGGCCAAAGAAGCAGCAGCCAAAAGCGTCAGCAACCATACGATGGTAGACTGCTTAAAATTCTGGGCAAAGGAACGAAAAAAAGATCGGACGATAGGTTGCTCGTTGTCGAACTGAATATCCTGCATTACCTTGTGGGCAGCGGTAAAGGCAGCGCCTAGGGTGACAATGGGGAAACTGCACAGAACCATAAAAATATTGACCATAAAATAATCCGCAATGCGCGCCATAAACAGCATAAAGGGGCTCTCGGGATTAAAAAATCTTCTCATACTATAATACCTCGCTAATATATATGATTCAAACACATATAATCATACGGAAAACAGTGGATTTTTGTAAAACAGATGAATTGCTTGACGCAAGAGGGGGAACCAGTGAAACAACAATATGAAATCTGTTATCAAGAAGAAAATACAGAGCAATCGTTCGAAATAGCACAACACTATATTAAAATATTTTTTAAAAAAAAGCAAGAATTTTATTTGCTTTTTTATATTCGATGTGCTAGAATGTAATAGGTCATGATGTGCGGAATGGTGCGTGCGAAAAGAAACTCTGATTGCTGAGGGACGATTTGTTGACAAATTTGACGAATTCGCTTCGTTTTGTCCCTTTCAGAGTACTTTGCGAAACAGATGTGTTGTCTCGGTTGGTTAGCCCTTGATGCGACAACAGACTGCGCACGAATACTGCTGGCGCTACTGAGGCTAGCCTACTAAGAAGATATGGAGGAAAAAACAAAAATGAAGACACCCACAAAGTTGGAAAATCCTGCATTAAAGGTGAATCCATTTGTCCGTGAAATGAAGCGGCATTGGATGCTTTATCTGATGGCGTTGCCCGGTCTTATCCATGTGTTGGTTTTTAATTATTTCCCGATGATTGGTCTGGGCATGGCATTCCAAGACCTAGACTTTGATAAGGGCCTGTTTACCAGTCCCTTTGTCGGATTGAAGAACTTTAAGTTCTTGTTTTCATCTACTGACTCTTGGGTTATGACAAGAAATACGGTCCTGTACAATTTGGTGTGGATCGCATTGAATATGTTCCTGTCTGTTGCGTTGGCACTGATTGTTACCGAGTTGACCAATAAGAGATTTTCCAAAGTATCTCAGACAATTTATATGATGCCCTCCTTCCTGTCTATGGTTGTTGTCAGTACCATTACCAGCACGCTGCTGGCGCAGGGCAAGGACGGCTACATCAATAAGATTCTGGGCTATTTTGGCAAGGAACCTGTAAACTGGTTTATTCAGATAGGCGCCTGGCCCTTTATCTTGACATTTGTTCAGGCTTGGAAGAGCGTAGGCTACCAGTCTGTTTCCTATACTGCGACCATTGCCGGCATCGGTCAGGAATATTATGAGGCTGCTGCGATTGACGGCGCCAGCCGTTTCCAGCAGCTGATCCACATTACGGTTCCCAATCTGAAGATGATCCTGGCCCTTGGCTTAATTGGCTCTATGGGCACTATGTTCCGGTCTAATTTCGACCTGTTCTTCCTAATCCCCCAGAATGTGGGTACTTTGTATCCCGTCACCATGACCTTGGATACATATATCTATAACGCCTTGAGAAACTTCAGCAACATGAATATGTCTCTTGCGGCAGGCTTCTATCAGTCCGTTGTTGGCTTTGTGCTGGTTCTGATCTCCAACCGCATCGTCAAGGCTCTGGATGAGAACTGCTCTGTATTCTAAGAAGGGAGATGCCGTTATGAGAAGAAATAAGAAGACCCCCCATTTGGTTATCAATGAGGTAACTCCCGCTACCAATTTGGTGATGAGTATTATCGTTGCAATTGTAGCGCTGATTTTTATCATCCCTATTTGGATGATTATCGCCATCTCCTTGACCAGTGATGAGTCTGCAACAAAGTTTGGTGTGCAGCTTTGGCCGTCTGAATGGACGCTGGAAGCTTATATTTACTTAACCAAGGTTGGCGCTACACTGTGGCGGAGCTATGGCAACTCCTTCTTTTACGCAATTACTGACACATTCTGCCATTTGTTCTTCTGCTCTATGTTTGGTTTCGTTCTGGCGCGAAAAGAATTGAAGGCACGGAACGCGATTGCACTGTTTATTTATATTAGCACTCTGTTTAACGGCGGTCTGGCACCTACATATATCTTGTATACCAGGATATTACACTTGCAGAATACTATTTGGGTATATCTGGTTCCTAGCTTTATAAGTGCCGGTACGGTTGTTACCTTGCGCGTATTTATTCAGAGCGGCATTGATCAAGCACTTCTGGAATCTGCTAAAATTGACGGTGCCAATGAATTCCAAATTTACTATAAGATTTGCCTGCCTCTACTGAAGGCTGGTTTGGCTACATGCGGTCTTGGCGCATTTGTCGGTTCCTGGAATGACTGGTTTACCGGCGCTATGTATGTGCAGGATAAGGCAAAGCAGCCTATTATGACCTATCTGACCAAGATTGAGAGAACTCTGAACTACTTAAAGCAGAACAACCCGCAGTCTGCGACACCTGAAGGTATGGCTATTCTTAAGAAAATTCCGGAACATAGCACCAAAATGGCAATCACCGTTTTGGCGGTTGCCCCCCTGTTGTGCTGCTATCCTTTCTTCCAGAGATATTTTATTAAGGATGTTACTGCAGGCGGTGTGAAAGGCTAAGTCCTGTAGAAACGGAGTTTCCCAATGGGGAATAGCAATGTTGCTATAGTTGATATAAGCGCGATCTTATAAAAGAACGCAATTATATAATATGTAACTGGTTAACGACCGGAAAATGAAAGGGGAAATAATAATGAAAAAAATCAAGAGCATCATCTGTCTGCTTTTGGTGCTGATCATGATGTTGTCTCTGGCTGCCTGTGGTGGCAAGGGTAACACGGATACCACCAAGCCTCAGGGCGGAAGCAACGACTCCAATGTAGAAGGGGACAATCCCGGCAGCAATCTGGAGCCTATCTCTATGAGATGGATGGCCTGCGACCCGGAGAACCTGGGACGCGACGAGGTTGAGGCCGAAGTCAAGCGTTACGTGAAGGAAAAACTGAATATCGATTTGGATATTTTCTGGTATTCCGCTGCAGACGTTACCGGCTCTCTTAGCACTGAGCTGACGGTTGGTGAATGGGATGTGACCTGCGTAAACGGTCCTACTTTTAAGGCTTATGCCGACCGTAATTTGTTCCTGCCTCTGAACGAATATCTGGAGCAGGGCTACCTGCCCACTGCCCAGGAAATGCTGCCTGAGCAGGCATGGCTTGCATCTACCTTTAAGGGAAAGACTCTGGCTGTCGCTGCATACAAGGATCTGGCAGAAAGCTGGGGCTTCATCCTGAATAAGTCTATGCTGGATGAGTACGGTCTGGAAGTTCCTGAGAATTGGGGCACTTTGATGGACTTTGTTCCCACTATGTACGAGTGGACTGAGGCCTACAGAAAGGCTAACCCCAACGATCAGGGCCGTCAGTGCGTTGAAGTCTCTCAGTGGCTGCCTGCATGGTTCAAGTTTGAAGCACTCTGTGGCGAATGGAACACCACTCTGATTGCAGCAAATATCCCTGGTTTTGATGACTTTGCCGGTTATGGTGAAGGTGAGGCGTTCTGCCCCTATTTCACCGATGAATATGCAGAGTATGTACATACTCTTTACAAGCTGGTACAGGACGGCATTGTCACCACTGAACCTGGCAGCACCACCGGCAACAATGGCTTTTATGCGACCACTTGTGGCTATATCGAGTTGGATCCCTACACTTGGGAAGAGTTTGAGTGCCTCTGGTGTCCCGCAGGCGAGCCGATTCTCTCCACCGGTTATGTGCAGACCAATATGTATGTTATTAATAAGAACACCAAGGATCCAGACCGCGCCCTGCAGTTTGTGGAGATGCTGTACTCCGATGAGTACCTGTGTACCACTCTGAAGTTTGGTATTGAGGGTATGGACTGGGTCGATGAAGATAACAATGGTGTTGTCGAAATGTTGCCCAGAAATGAAGATCCCTTAAACCGTTTCTGGTATGACTGGTATGGTGCCCGTAACTCCAATGTTATTGGTGGTAAGGTTTCCAACGCCTCCACTGAGGAGTTTGTTGACAAGCTACTGGATTTGAACACCAACTGTATTGTTTCCGATAATGCTGGCTTTGTGTTTGATCCTGAGCCCGTTTACAACGAGGTTGCTGCATGTACCAACGCTATGGCACAGTACGTACAGACTCTGAAGAATCCGCTGAATATCACCAATCCGGATAAGTTGATTGAAGATTTCCGTGCTGACCTGGTTGCCAACGGCATCGAGGCAGTTCTAGATGAAGTGCAGTCTCAGCTGGATGCTTGGAGAGCGGAACAGGGTAAGTAATCATCCCGTTTGCCGATCCAGATAAAAGTAAAACATAATAAAGGCGGGAAACGCAAATGCGTTTCCGGCCATCTTCTTTTTGTATATAAATACTATCTGCTGTGTCGGTGGTTCCTAGATTAGCAATGACAAATACCACTGCGGCTGGAAACCAGTCTTGAGTAAGCAAGAGGTGCCAAAATCATTGATGGCCTCTTAATTAAAATTCCCCAGACACCGAAATGCAATAAAGACGCCCTGCACAGTGGACATCGGTATGAGCATAACCGCATCTGCTGTGGTAGGGCAGAATACACGAGAGAAGGATATCCCAGAAGTCAGTATTGATGGGTTTTCAAATTCACCAAAGTAGCTGGTGAATCCTAAATTTAGCATCGTCTGGAAATGATGGGAAGCTTGTACATAAAGGTTGCAGGGCTGGAATCTCTCCAAGCAACAAGGTAATCCCAGATAAAGAACCGATCACTGTCGCCAACCAAGTCTGACCAACCTGTATCAATAGATGATGCTGCAAGAAAAATCATATTGATTCCTATGATGGTTTACATAGAAAAAACACAAGCCCCGGAACGAATTGCTCCGGGGCTTGTGGAGAGATTATATTTCTTTGATTTATTACTTATTGAGCAGCTTTTCCAGCCAGTTTTCGTATCTTTCGACCCAGCCGGAGTCGTTAACACCGCCTGTAATAGTATAGTCGGTAGTGCCGCGGAGCTCGATCTGTTCGTGAATGGTATCAACCAGTCTCTGGCAGACCTCCAACTCTTTAATCTTGAAGCTAATGCCCTGCTTCTCAGCTTCTCTGGTGTAGTAATCAAACCGTTCCAGAGTAGCGCGGTCAAGGGAGAGTCTTGCCATACGCACGCGGATGCTTAGCTCCTTATTGCCCTTAACTGCCGCAGCGGCCTGATTGAAATATTCGTCTGCAGCAATGATGTCTTCCAGCGCCAGCCACTTGGGCTTGTTTGCTGGAGAACCAAAGGTGATGTGGACAGGGTAGTCCGCCAGATTTGACTCAGCCATATCCAGATACTGCCGAATATAGGGGCCTGCTTCGCCGTAATAGCCGTTCAGGAAGGTGTCAACCAGTGCGTTGAAATCTTGATAGGGATCTTCCAGCATCTTGGCTCCAAGCCACATCTTCATATCCCAGAAGTCGGTGTTGATGGGGTTCTCCATCTCACCGAAATAGCCGGTAACACCTGCATCCAGCAGAGCATGGAAGTGATCCGGCAGCTTATACATCCAGGTTGCAGGACCGGCGTTCTTATAGGTGGTCAAATAATCCCAGTAGAAATATTGCCCCTCTTTTACCAGATCCTTCCAACCCTTCAAAAGCTCATAAGTGGTTTTGTTGGTCTGATAGTCAATGCTGTGATATACGTCCATGCCGTTGTCTGCAAAGCGAACGTACACATTGTCAGCGGGCTTGGTGTCATCCAGAGGAACTTCCTTGTAATGCCAGTATGCCAGAGTGTCGAAGGAGATATCCGGGTAGACCTCAGCAATAGCGTTAACGAACTTCAGCAGATAGCCGGACAGGCCGCTCTTTTCGATCACTGCAACGCATTCCTCGCACTCACAGAACTTATCCCAGTCAGCGGGAACGATGGAATACCAACGGGGGAGAGCCTCACCGGCTTGTGCGCAATTTTGAGCATCATATTCAATGTAGACAGCCAGCTTGTCGATAAAGTACTGCAGCAGCTCTTCGTTGGACAAGCACAGCTGGCTATTGTTTACTCGCTTGCCGTCTACTTGGGAGAACCAATCGGGATGCTCGCCGAACATGTTGTCCGGGACATAAAGGTTGAATGTATGAACATAAGCGGGAGACCCGTAAAGCTCGATGCCACCGTAACCAACGGCACCCTTTCTGGCGTCATGACCGTTCAAACGGTTACGAATCAGATACAGGGTATCCTCACTCTGGGATGCGGCACCGGGGTGCATAGCGCGGTACTCGAAAGCGGGAGCGCCACTGTCGTCATAAGCATCCCAAACCAGGGCAGCATCAACACTGGGAACATATTCTGTCTCGTAGGTCCACCAGTGAACGCCCAGAGCATCCTCCAGCAGGTGGTAGACAGCATACAGGGTACCGCGGGTAGCATCGCCGCACAGAACCAAATTGCCGTCGACAGCCTTAATGGCCCAGCCTTCACCGAAGTTGGTGGAGGGGTGAGTCACATTGTTGGTCTTTGCAAACTCTGTGTCACCAACATAAATGCCGGCTTCCACGGCAGCGCCTTCGTTGACCACAGGAATGGTCTTGCCGGTCATCTTTTCTACATAGTCGACCAGCTCCTTGGCTGCATTGGTCTCCACATCAGTGGGGGATTCGGGCAGCACCACCTGCATATTGTTCAGATTCAGAGAGTTATCATCTGTCAACTCCGGGAAGGTGGGTCTTGTTGTGGTGGGTCTGGTAGAAGGATCATCTTCTGCAGAGCTTCCGGTGGTTTCACCAGAAGGATTGTTGCTGCCACTGGGAGTGCCGGACGATAGCCCGCCGCCAATGTACAACAATAGCGCGCCAACCAGTAAAACGACTGCCAGCGCAATCAAAATCAGTGCCAGCGCTTTTTTCTTAGCATTGTTCATTTTAATAGTCCTTTCTTTCTTTTTTTGTTGGATCCGGTCATAAAGACAGAGTCAACAGCTGGAAATAATTATACAGTATGGAAAGTAAAAAAACAAGCTTTTTTTATCACTATAACAATATTTTTCGTTATTTACACAGCGCGATTTCAAAAATTACACAAAAAACAGAAACGACTGCCTATAGGAAAATTTTTGGTAAATAAAGAGATAAAAAGTACCGGAGCTATCAGCCCCGGTACTCTGTGGTTAAACCTAAGTATATAGTTTTAATTATTCTTTGGTTTCGTTGTCAGCTGCGGTTTCCTTTTTGTTGGGCTTAACGAGCACGACGACTGCAGCGGCGATCAGAGCAACGATCACAACACCAAAGACAATCAGGATCACAGGAGACAGACCACCCTTGGAACCGTCGTCTTCCTTGTCATCTGCGGGAGCTTTGGTCTCATCGGGAGTCTCTTCGTTGTCTGCGGGAGCCTTGGTCTCATCGGGAGTCTCTTCGTTGTCTGCGGGAGCAGTGGTCTCCTCGGGAGCTTCCTCGGTGGGCTCAGTAGCGTCGATGGTGTCGGTAGCGCCGCAACCGTAGTCACATTCAGCGATCTGGCTGCCGTCGTCCTGCATTACATAGTTGGTGTAGGAGTGATCCAGACGGGTGCCCATCTCATACTTGATAACGGTGTTGCCGCACTTGGGGCAGATACCGCTGGTGCCGGCGTTTTCAGTACAAGTGGCTTCCACTGCATCGGTGTATTCGATGTCATATGCACGGCAGGAGTCGGTGACGATGATTCTGTCGATGTAGTAAACGGGCAGATCGTTGGTGTTTGTAAAGGTCAGATCACCCTCGATCTTCATTGACAGATAGATATTTACAGTCTTGTTAGCCAGAGCTTCCAACTTTGTGCCCCAGGTGGGAACCTGGAAGCCCCAGTCGTTGAAGATGTACAGGAACCGATAAGAGTCACCCTTATGGGCGATGGTGTTTTCCATCTTATAGATGTGGTAGTTGCCATCAGCAGTCATAGAGGGCACACCAATCACCTGCATGCCAGAAACACTGTTGCCCATATTAACGAGATTCAAGGGAAGGCAGTCAGCGGAGTTTGCCAGATTCAGGTAGTTTGTTTTTTCACTCTGTCTGGACTCGGCATACAGTCTGGCAGCTTTGCCGTTGTATGCGCCATCATCATCGATGATTGCATCACCAAAGGTGGCTGCATAGGGCAGCTTAAAGTCATTTACATCAAAGGAAATGATGTGAGCAGCGCCTAACTCCTTGAGTTCTTCCATGGCTTTCTGATCTTTAGAATTTGCTGTTTCAGACAGAGGATGTGTAAATGCCTCGTCTGCCTGTACAGTGGTGGCGGGAAGTACTGCTACAGACAGTGTCAGTACCAGAGCCAGCAAAACACAGGAAAGAGATTTTGCTACTTTTTTCATTTTAGTATGTCCTTTCTTTTTTGTTATTATTTAACTCCATCCTAGAATGGGTGGAATGAAGTTCCCAAGAATGCTCTTCTAACTGATTATACAGGACGGTGCTTAAAAAAGCAAGCCTTTTAATAAAGAATATTATTATGAATTTCCAAAAAATAACTATGATATTTAACTCTTTTGCAGGAAACTCCTTCAGCTACGATCTCCTTTTGCTTCTGTGGCAATGCAATGAAACAATATCTGACTTGGCCCCAAAGCCAGGAAAACGTACAAAAACCGTGGCTTTCACCACGGTTTTTGTAACAAGAAAAGAAGAAAAGGAAATGAAAAAAGATAGGAAGCAAACTAAAAGACGGACTGACTTTTTGTAGCCCGGACACAGTTTCTTTGTATGACTTTATTGTATAATGTAAATATGAAGAAATAAAGCGATGAAATATTAAGTTCTCATGAAGTTTCAGATTTCTCGTGTTTTTGTGTATCGAATTTGCTACATGCAACTTCTTTCTGGGTGTTTGCTTTTTTGATGGCTGTGTCGTATACTGTAGGCGGAAAGAGGTGGCAGAATGTATCGGACATTTCACGACCAATGCCGGGAAAAATTCGGCTGTAAGGTGTATAAGCTGTCCATTGACGCAGGCTTCACCTGCCCCAATCGGGACGGCAGCCTGGGAATTAACGGCTGTATCTTTTGCTCCGGCGACGGCGGCGGAGAGTTTGCCACCCGGGGAATGGGTGTTTTGCAGCAGCTTAAAGATGCCAAAAAGCGGGTAGCCCATAAGTATAAAGGCGGTAAATATATTGCCTATTTTCAGTCCTTCACCAATACCTACGCTCCGCTGCCGGTTTTGCAGCAGCGCTTCCGGGAGGCAATCTCCCCGGAGGATATTGTGGGTCTTGCCATCGGCACAAGACCGGATTGCCTTCCCCCGGAGACAGTGGCGCTGCTGGCGCAGCTGAACCGGAAAAAGCCGGTATCTGTGGAGCTGGGTCTGCAGACCATTCACCCGCAGACAGTAACATATATTCGCCGGGGGTATGAAACGGCTGTGTATTTTGACGGCGTCCGCCGCTTGAAAGAAGCGGGGCTTGAAGTGGTGACCCATATTATCCTGGGTCTGCCGGGAGAGACATCGGAAATGATGGTCGAGACTACCCGGGCTGCGGTGGCGGCAGGCACCGACGGGGTAAAGTTCCACCTGCTGCATGTTCTGAAAGGCACAGATCTGGAGCGGGAGTACCTGGAAGGGAAATTCCGCTGCCTGACCTTGGAGGAGTACGGTGAAATTCTGAAAGCCTGTATCCGGGAACTGCCCCCTTCTGTGGCAGTCCACCGGATCACCGGCGACGGAGCCAAGCAGAATTTGGTTGCGCCGGAGTGGTCAGCGGATAAAAAGCGGGTGCTCAATTATCTGACCAAGATACTCCGGGAAGAATAGAATTCTTTCGGAGATTTCCCGAAAACCTATTGCAAGATTGTGCTTTTGATGGTAATATATACTAAATGACTGCGGCTTTCTGCCGCAATCGTAAATTTTATCCAAGAGTCCGGCGTCCGGACAAGATAAAACAAGGAGGAAAACCATGACTTCCAGTGAAAAGAAGCAACTGCAAATCACTGCCTGCAAGGTCCGTATGGGCGTAATTGAGTCCACTTACGGCGCAAAAGCAGGCCACCCCGGCGGCAGCCTGTCTGCAGCTGAGGTTTATACTTATCTGTATTTCAAGGAAATGAACATCGACCCCGCCAATCCCAAGTGGGAGGATCGGGACCGTTTCGTGCTGAGCAAGGGCCACACCGCTCCCGGCCAAGTCGGAGGCCAAGCGGTCTTAGGAAGAC
>JAZOBL010000070.1:0-17373 GCA_045595945.1 Faecousia sp. | reverse complement strand
CAGTAATACAACCGCTCTGTTAACTAAACTGGCTTTCGTCCACATCCTTACAGGATGCGTCCGAATGTCAGGGGAATCTCCCACGGCCTAAAAAGTGTCCACTGGACACTTTTTTTTAACGGCCTTTCGATTCCCGTACGGCAAAAAAGAAGACACCCTAAAGGGTGTCTTCTTTTTTGGTGACCCGTACGGGAATCGAACCCATGTTACCGCCGTGAAAGGGCGGTGTCTTAACCGCTTGACCAACGGGCCTGGTAGCGGCGACCTGATTCGAACAGGTGACATACCGGGTATGAACCGGGTACTCTACCAACTGAGTTACGCCGCCATATGGTCAAAAGATTTCGGTTTCGCCGAAATCGGCTTTGTTATTATATACAGTGTTTCTCTTTTTGTCAAGAATTATTTCGTATTTTTCCGGAATTTATTGGAGATGATACCCTTGAGGTGATTCTGTTTGAAATGGGTAAAAACGGTTGCTATGTTTTGTGTGGGTGGTGTCGGATATACCGGGCTGGAATACCTCTGGCGGGGGTGGAGTCACGGCAGCATGTTTCTGGCCGGTGGCTGCTGCTTTCTGCTGTTGGGGAAGCTGGATCGCACCCAGCCACGGCTGTCCCTGCTCCCCCGGGGGTTGGCGGGAGCAGGGATCATCACCATGGTGGAGCTGCTGGCAGGGCTGCTGTTTAACCGGCACTACCGGGTCTGGGATTACCGCAATCTGCCCCTGAACTTTCACGGACAGATCTGTCTGCCTTTTTTTCTGCTTTGGATCCCCTTAAGTCTGGCTGCTATGGTTCTGTACACTCTGACAGACCGCAGCTTGACCAGAATCTTTCCCGCAGGGCAGAAGCGATCTGCGTCATAGCCTCCGGGTCTGCCTTGCAAACCTTCCGGTCGTAGGTCAGCATACCGTTGATCTCGTCCTCCACATCGGACACCTGCGTGCAAATGGCTGCGCACAGACCCCTCTCCACCGCGGGCAGCACCTTCGTCACATACAGCTCTGATATAGCTGTCTGATAGTGTTCCTTGCTCTTGCAGGTCTTGTAGCCGTAGGCCTTCTCCGGATTGAACAGGTGCTCTTGCACGGCGTAGGTATAGCCGCCGAACTCACTGAGTACCAAAGGCTTGTTCCCCGGCTGCAGGGCCTTCCAGGGAGTGAAATAAATATGGCGGCTATCCACATCGGTCTGCGCCCCCCGGAACCAGCCGGAGGTGGCATCGATGAAGCGGGAGCCGTCCATCGCTTTCAACTGCTGATACACCTGACCGCTGCAAAACTGTCCCCAGCCCTCATTGAAGATGGTCCAGTAGCAAATGCAGGGGTGATTGCGCAGCTGCTGCACCGTCTCCGCCATACAGGAGAGGAACGCCTGCCGGGTAGCCTTGTCCCGGTGCATGTGCCGGTCGTCCAGCCGCTGGATGCCCAGGGTAGGCAACGCCGTATCCCGGAGGAAACTGTAATGGCCGTTGTTGACCATATCCTGGAATACCACCATGCCCAGCCGGTCGCATTCGTAGTAGAACTGCTCCAGCTCTACCTTGATGTGCTTGCGGAGGGTATTGAAGCCCAGCGCCTTCATAGCAAGGATCTCCTGAGCAAAGCAGCTGGGGTCTGCGGGGGTATAGATGCCGTCGCTCCAGTAGCCCTGGTCCAGCAGCCCGTGGAAAAAATAGGGCTGTTCGTTCAGGCACAGCCTTGGGATTCCATTGTAAGTCTTCACCGACAGGGTCCGCAAGGCAAAGTAGCTGTCCACCCGGTCGGTCTCCGTCTGCACCGTAACGTCATACAATACCGGTGTTTCCGGAGTCCAGTTCACCGGATTCTCCGGGGTAAGCGCCGCAACACCTGCTACCAAGGGATAGGTTTTCCCCATGCAAGTGACTGTGCCGTCCATAGCCGGGGTCACGGTGATCGTGGCAGTTTTTAAGGTAGTCTGTACATCCAACCGCTGAATATAGGTTTCCGGAACCAGCTCCAGCCACACCGTCTGCCAGATACCGGACACAGGGGTGTACCACATACCGCCCCGGGTCAGGGTCTGCTTGCCGTAAGGAAGGCTTTTATCCCGCAGGTCGTCAAAGACCCGGATTACCAGTTCATTTTCCACCCCTACGGCGTCCGTAATGTCCACAGTAAACGCCGTATAGCCGCCGGTATGGCCGCCGCAGGCGCTGCCGTTGACAAACACCGTGGCCACCTGATCCGCCGCACCTATATGCAGCAACACCCGTTTGCCTGCCCGGTCTTCCAAATCCGGAAGCATCCTGCGGTAATATAGGTAGCTGCCGGGGGAAACCTCCATTTTCAGTCCGCTGAGCAGACTCTCCGGGCAGAAGGGGACTAGGATCGTCTGGGGATACTGCTCCGGCAGGGTGTCACCCTCCGTCACCGCAAAGTCCCAATGGCCATTTAAGTTTACATAACTCTTCCGCCGCATCCGGGGGCGGGGGTAACTGCTCCAGGGCGTGCCTGTCAGCTGCTCCCCCTGGGGCGTATACAGATCATGCAGCATGGGTGTCCTCCTTTTTTAGCCGTCGGAACAGTGGGATCAAGGCCACCCAGATCACCAGCGCCGCCACAAAGGCTGCCAGGAAGATGTTGGCATTGGGAATGAATGAGGTCGTTCCGTCGTCATTTAGGATCGTATCGGCGTTTTTCAGCACTGCGGCACCGATGGCCGGGCCGATGATGCCGGGGATCAGCACCTGTCCCACGATCCGCTGGCCCTGGAACATGCCGGCCTTGTTTTCGGGAGTCTTATCCCGAACCATAGCACCGAACACCGCCATACCAGACAGGTAGCCGCAGAGCATCACCAGTGTACCGGCAAACACAACCGCCGTAGACCGGAAGAAATACAGGATCACAAAGCCTGCCATCAGCAGCACCAGGGGCACAACGATGCTGGCAGCAAAGCCCTTTCTGTCATAGACTTTACCGTAAAAGAATGTGAATGCCGCCGCCAGCAGGATAGCCGGGGCAAAGATCAGCACATAGTTGTCCATCTGCAAGGTCACGGTGTAGTACAGGATCAGGTAGGGCATAAAGATGTTGATGGCAATGCCGAACACACTGTAGGCCAGTAGTGTCAAATACAAGGAACGGTTCCGGCCGATCACCCGGGGGCGGAAGCCGTAGATCAGGTTGCCCCAATAATTCTGATTCTGCCGGGTATCCAGGGGTTTTTCCTGCACCAGTACAAAGCCCAGAAGTCCCAGCAAGAGCACCGCGCCGCCAATAACCGCAAAGATCACCGACCAACTCTGGGCCTTGTCCAGATCAAAGCCCATAAAGCCGCCGAACACCACCAAAATCGCAAGCAATGGCATCATGGAATTGATCCCCTCCACTGCGCCCCGGTTGGTCTGGTCGGTGGAGTCCGTGACCCAGGCGTTGAAGCAGGCGTCGTTAGCAGAAGAGCCGAAGAAGGTCATCACGCAGTCCATGACGATCACCAGATTCACCCCCACCGCCGCAGCGGAGGCTGCCATGGGAAACAGGGCTTCGATCACATCCGTACGGATCAGGGAAAAGCTCAAAATCGAGATGCCCCAGCACACATAACCGCCGCAGATGAACAGCTTCCGCTTGCCGATCTTATCGGACAGGGCACCAATGAAGATGGTGGTCACCGTAGCTGCCACCGCAGAAGCTGCTACCATGGCAGAGATAGCCTCCGCAGACGCCCGGAACATTTTGTAAATGAATACGTTGAAATACATATTCTCCACCACCCAGGCCACCTGGCCCACCAAGCTGAAGATCACCAGCGCCAAATAGAACTTTTTTCTGTTGGCAGGATACATATTCCCACCGTCCTTTCCTGTATTTCTAAGAAAAGTATACCATACCCAACCCCTTGAAGCAACACGCCCCGGGAAGAAAACCCTCCCGGGGCGTGTTTTCAGCTTTCCAGACATATGGTGACCACTGTGGCATCGTCCTCCCCGCTGATGCGGCTGCTGCTGAGCATAGCGGTTGCCAATTCCCCGGGGGAGCTGCCGGTTTTTTCCATGCAGCAGCGCAGCGCCTCCCGCTCGGGAACGCCGTCGCTGACCATCACCAGGATCTGTCCCCGTTTTAAGGATACCCGCTCGGTGACTATGCGGCAGTCTGTCACTGCCAATCCCGGAGGCGGCCCGGCTGTACCCAGCTTCTCCGCGCCCAGACCGCTGACCAGGTAGGAGGGTGCTGCCCCCCATTTGTAGAGCACTGCCTTCCCGGTGTCCAGCTGCAGTTCCGCAAGATCCAAGGTGGCCGCCCCCGCCCGATCTCTCAGGGCGCAAAGGCTGTTGACGCTCTGCAGGGCGTGTTCCGCCGGGTAGCCGGCGGAGAGCATCCGTCGCAGCAGCGTTCCCGCAGACCGCCCCTCCTGCACCGCCCCTAAGCCGGTTCCCATGCCGTCACACAGCAGCACATAGTAGCGGCTGCCCACTCCGGGGAAGCACAGACACCGGTCACCGTTATCCTCCTCCGGCCGGTTGCCGAACACCTGCACCTGTGGCTTAAATACCGCCGCCGGTTCTCCCCGCCTTGCCAGCCGGTCGGAAAGATCCTGCAAAAACTCCGATAAAAACCGGTACTGCTGTACCACCGCCGCCCGGTACTCCTGCTGCCGCTCCCGGTCTGCACGAATGGAGCGCAGCTGCTCCTGGGACCGGTGGAGCTCCGCCAGAAAGCGCCCGCTTTTCCGGCAAACGATGGGCAGTTCCTGGGCATTGAGCAGAGGCTTGTGAAGCAGCAGGCCTGGCAGCTTGTCGATCCGCCCAGTATCCTTACAGCTTTTCCGGCAGGGACAGCTACCGCAGGCCCGCTCCGCTGCCCGGGCCACCAGAGCATCCTCGTCCACCGGCACATCCGACACCTCCAGCAGCAGCTGCTGGGTCTGTGCCAGCACCCCGGAAGCCAGTTCCAGCTGCACCTGCGCTGCCCCGGTCTCCCCCCGGCGGTGGGCGATCTTACCGGGTACCGGCAGGAAGCTGCCCACAATGCCACCCAGCAGCAGACCCGGCAGAGGCATCCAATCCCCGTGGCCGCTTAGCGCCATGATCCCTATGTACATCACACCGGGCGCTACTCTTCCTGCCCACCCCAAGGGTCGAGGCAGCAGACGGATCAAATACGCCAACACCAGCACCGCCGTCATAGGCACCGGGGTCACCTGAGCCAGATCCAAAGCAAGTCCCGCAATGGCCGCGGCGGGAAACGCTCCCACCACAGCCAGCACCCCAGCGGCTACGTACCCAAGGCCCAGCCAGGGCAGCGGCAGGATCTGTGCCAAAGCCAGCACAGTCAGTCCGCAAGTCAACCACTCCAGCACCGGGTTGCGGCCCTCCATGACTCTGCCAAAGACCCAGCAGGCGCCTGCGGATAAGCCGATGCGGATCAGATACACCGCCACCGGGGTGGTGTCTTGCAGCAATATCTGAAACGCCAATCCCACCGCCGCGGGGATGAGACCTGCCACCGCAGGCATCAGAAGTGGCGTCTCCCGGCTCAGCCGTTTCTTCCCCAGCGCCAGAGCCACACCCAGACCCAAGATCAGCCAGATCAGCCCCTGCTGCCCGGCAGCACCCCAGAATATGCGGTAGCCTACGCTGCTGCCCAGAGCCGCCAGCACAGCCGGCCAGCCGCCGCAGCAGCACACAAAGCCCAGACTCAGAGGCAGCATTTGGTTTCCCAGGCTGGCAGCAGACAGGCATAGGCCTGCCACGAAGTGACCTGCCGCCCGGGCCGCCGTATGCACTCTGGGATCCACCGCCCAGCGGCGTAGAACATGGCGGCTGCGGTGGACATAGGATTGGATGGTGAGCATGGCTACACTTCCCTTCTTTGGTATAAAAAAATCCTACCACGAAAGGAGGGAATTTTCTGTCGGAACAGGTTTGTCGGGAAAGATTCTTGCATACCGGGCCCAATGGGTGTATAATGGTAGCAATTTATAGGAGGGATCGTCTGTGGCTATAGAATATGAATGGAAATTTCGCACAAGCGAGGCTGTCCAGGCTGCCATTGCCCAGGCCCTCACAGGCCCCCGGCAGCAGTTTGCCATGCAGACCACCTATTATGACACCCCCACCGGCGCGTTATCTTCCCTGCGCTACACCCTGCGGCAACGGCTGGAAAACAACCTTTCCGTCTGCACCCTGAAGACCCCCGCCCAAGAAGGGCGCAGAGAGTGGGAAGTGGTGAGCGATGAGATTCAGGCGGCGATCCCTCTGCTAATCGCCGCCGGCGCTCCTAAGGAGCTGGCACGGTTGACCCAAGATGGGTTGCTGCCGATCTGCGGCGCCCGGTTCACCCGAACCGCCATCACGGTAGATTTACCGGAAGGCACGGTGGAGGTGGCGCTGGACAGAGGCGTTTTGCTGGGCGGCGGCCGGGAAGTTCCTCTGTGGGAAGCAGAAGTGGAGCTAAAAGACGGCGCACCTGCTGTTTGTGACCGGTTTGCCCGGGAGCTGGCTGACCGCTTTGCCCTAATCCCGGAAATGAAAAGCAAGTTTGCCCGGGCCCGGGCGTTGTATCAAGGAGAATGATATGCTGAACGAATTGTTTGCCCGTTACGACAAGCTGGTGCTGTTTGACACGGAGACCACCGGTCTGTCCTTCAGCCGGGATGAGATCATCGAATTTGCGGCGGTGGTGGTGGAGCAGCAAAATGGCGTTCCTGTGGTGACCGAGGAATATGACCAGCTGATCGCCCTAAGCCCCGGCGGCTTTGTGCCCCCCATGATCCAGCAGCTTACCGGTATCTCCAACCAGGATCTGCAGGAGCGGGGTATTTCCAAGACCCGGGTGTGCTGTGACATCGCCCGGATGATCGCCGGCAACACCCTGCTGCTGGCCTACAACGCCCATTTCGATCTGAGCTTTCTGTACTATCTGCTGCTGCGGGAGGGAGATCCCTCCGTTTTGAAAGGCAAGGACAAGCTGGATCTTCTGACTGTGTACAAGGACCGCCACAGCTATCCCCACAAGCTGTGCAACGCCATCGAAGTCTACGGGCTTTCCGACAAGGTGGTCAACTCCCACCGGGCGGTGGATGATGTGCTGGCTACTGTGGAAGTGATGAAAGCCATGGAGGCAGAGCGGGCAGACTTGGAACGTTATGTAAACTTATTTGGCTATAATCCCAAATACGGCATTGAGGGCAAGCCCATCGGCTCGGTTACATACAAGCCCCAGCGGTTCGACCCCATTGATCCTTTGTATCTGTAAAACGGAGGTAACCCATGATCAATCCTAGTATGTATGAACAGGGCACCAACGGCTCTGTGATCCGAGAGCTGGCTGCCTACGGTAGCGCCCGGGCAGCCGTTGTAGGCGCTGAGAATGTATTTGACTTTACCATTGGCAATCCCAGTCTGCCTCTTCCGGAGGAGATCACCCGTACTGCCGTGGAGATCCTCACCGGAGAAGACCCCATCGCCACCCACAGCTACACCGCTGCCGCCGGTGACCATGCCACACGGCTGGCCATCGCCAAGGATCTGAACCGGCGCTTCGGCACACACATCACCCCGGAGGAGCTGATGATCGGCTGTGGTTCTTCCCAAGAGCTGGTAGCGGTGTTTCGAGCGCTGACCGTACCCGGGGCGGAATTTTTGGCAGTCGCCCCCTATTTCCCCGAGTATATGCCCTATGTGGAGCATTGCGGCGGTGTCTTCCGGGCAGTGCCTGCGGATGTTCCCAACTTCCAGATCAACCTGCAGAAGCTGGAGGAGCTGGTAAATCCCAACACCGTTGCCCTGATCCTCAACTCCCCCAACAACCCCTCCGGCGTGGTCTACACCCTTAAGACCCTGTCGGATGTGGCTACCCTGCTGCAAAGCAAGGCTGCCCAATACGGTCACCCCATTTATATCATTGCAGACGAACCCTACCGGGAGCTGGCTTATGATGGGGTGGAAGTGCCCTTTATCCCCACCATTTACACCGATACCATCGTGTGCTACTCCTACTCCAAGTCCCTGTCCCTGCCCGGCGAGCGGATCGGCTATGTGTATGTGCCCCAGCAGGCTACCGATGGGGTGGCTCTGTATGCGGCCATTTCCGGCGGCGCCCGGGTCAGCGGTCACATCTGCGCCCCCTCCCTGTGGCAGAAGGTTCTTGCCCGGTGCGCCCATGTACAGCCAGATCTGACCGACTACGACAGAAACCGCAAAACACTGTATGAAGGTCTTCTGAAGGCCGGCTACCAGGTGGCAAAGCCCGACGGTGCCTTTTATCTGTTTGTAAAAGCCCCCGGCGGAGATGCCAACGCCTTCAGCAAAAAGGCTATGGAAAAGGATCTGCTGGTAGTCCCCGGCGACGGCTTCGGCTGCCCCGGCTATTTCCGACTGTGTTACTGCGTACCTTACGAGAAGATCATCAGAAGTTTGCCGATATTTGAAAGTCTGATATAAGCAAAATCACCTGTTGCCAAAAGCAACAGGTGATTTTTGTTCAGTTCAAAACCGTTTGGTTAAATAGCTGCAGGGTGTCGTCAAACCGGTCGTCCACCTCCGGACAGCCGAAGACACCGATGATCAGCTCCCTGTCATCCATCCGGAAGGCAGACAGCAGGCAAGAGCCTGCGGAGGGGGTCTGGCCAGTCTTCAGTCCCACCGCATAGGGGCAGTAGTATTCTGAAAGCGGATCAATCAGTGCGTTGGTATTCTTCCACTTGATTTCCTCTCCGTGCAGTTCCACCGTCTGCTGGACGATGTTGGCATAGCGCATGATCGTCTCATTCTCCGTCGCCAGCTTTCCCAGCACCGCCAGGTCGGAGAAGGTCATGTAATGCTCCTCGTCGTGGATGCCGTCGGGATTGACGAAATGGGAATCGGTCATGCCCAGCTCTGTGGCTCGGGCGTTCATTACAGCCATAAACGTCGATACCGCCTCGGAAGCCGGCAAGCCGGAATCTCCCGCAATTTCCCGGCCGGCGGCTGCCGCCAGCACATAGGCCGCATCGTTACCGCTGGGCAGCAGCATGGCCTCCACCAGCTGACCCACGCTTAAGGTGTCTCCCTCCTGCAGCTCTGCCACAGAGGAGCCCCAAGCCACCAGGTCCAACACATCATCCACTTCAATCACATCATCCTGCTCCAGGTGCTCCATGGCGATCAAAGCCGTGGCCAGCTTGGTGATGCTGGCAGGGTAGATCCGGTCGGACTGACCGCCGGAGATCACAGAAAATTCCTGCGCCTTGCAATCATACACAAAATACTGCGTCGCCAGCAGCTGCCGATCCTCCGGGAAGGTTTTCCAGTTAGGCTCCCACTGAGTAGGCGGCTGGGTTGTCTGTTCGCTGGGATCGGTTTGGGTGGTGGACGGTTCCTCTGCCTGGGGCACATCCGGAGCAAAGGTCTGTCTGCTCAGGCCGGCAGTAACAGCCACCGCCACTGCCAGAATCAGCGCCATCACTGCGATTTCCGCATAGATAATCTTCTTCAAGCTATGTTCCTCACTTTGCAAATCATTCTGTGTCCATTATACACAGCACTTTAGGAAAAAGAAAGATGTGTTCTTAAGAATTATTTTCATTTTTTTGCACAAAATACCCTGAATCTTTCCATGCCCGTCCTTGACTTTTTTGTTTGGGATTGTTATAGTATCCTTGTAACCGTGAGGGAGTAATTCCGGACAATTTATTTACTGTCCGTAGCATTTCGTCAATCCGGCCTGTGCCCGGGATGCTTTGTAGAATGAGACTCATGCATTGCTTGGACGCAGTGCGTGGGTCTTTTGTTATATCACCATAAGGAGTGTGTATCGATGGAAAAAACCTACACCAAATCCACCCGGGAGGTCCTGGATGCTCTGGGGGTGGATGAGAACGGCCTGACCACCGCACAGGCCCAGGAGCGTCTTGCCAAGTACGGCCCCAACAAGCTGAAGGAAGGCCAAAAGCCTACCCTGCTGCAGCGATTCCTGGCACAGCTGAGAGACCCCATGCTGATCATTCTGATGATCGCCGCCGCGGTCTCCGCACTGACCGGTATGCTCTCCGGTGAGAGCGAATGGGCAGAGGTGATCATTATCATCGCGGTGGTACTGCTCAACGCCATTCTGGGCGTGGTGCAGGAGAGTAAAGCAGAGGCTGCCATAGAAGCCCTGCAAACCATGACCGCCGCCACCTGTAAAGTCATCCGGGACGGCAAGCAGATGGTTCTGCACTCCGACGAGCTGGTGCCCGGCGACATCGTGGTGCTGGAGGCCGGCGACGCAGTCCCCGCTGACGGCCGGATCATCGAAAACGCCAGTCTGAAGATCGAAGAGGCGGCGCTGACCGGTGAGTCTGTCCCTGTCAACAAGATGATCGATGCCCTGAACCTATCCGGCGGCAGTGAGGAGGTTCCTCTGGGCGACCGGAAGAACATGTGCTACATGGGTTCTACCGTGGTCTACGGACGGGGCAAGGCAGTGATCACCGAGACCGGCATGGACACCGAAATGGGTAAGATCGCCGGTGCGCTGGCAGCCGCTGCAGAGGAGCAAACTCCCCTGCAGAAGAAGCTGGACAGCCTGGGTAAGACCCTGAGCTTCCTGGTGCTGGGCATCTGCGTGTTTATCTTTGCATTCAACCTGCTGATGGCAGGCGACTTCCATCTCAACGCCATCCTGTCTACCTTTATGGTGGCTGTTTCTTTGGCGGTTGCGGCCATCCCCGAGGGTCTGGCTACGGTGGTGACCGTGGTGCTGTCCATCGGCGTCACCAAGATGAGCAAGCGCAACGCCGTGATCCGCCGGCTCACCGCCGTGGAGACTCTGGGCTGCACCCAGGTGATCTGCTCCGACAAAACCGGTACACTGACCCAGAACAAGATGACCGTGGTGGATCATGTAGGCGAAACCAACCTGCTGGCCACCGCCATGGCCCTTTGCTCCGACGCCAACCTAAACGAAGACAATCAAGCCGAAGGCGAGCCTACCGAGTGCGCGCTGGTGAACTTTGCTTACTCCGTTGGCCTGCACAAGGCCGAGCTGGAGGCCGCCACCCCCCGTGTGGACGAAGCGCCCTTTGACTCCGGCCGGAAGATGATGTCCACCGTCCACGCCGTGAACGGCGCTTTTGTCCAGTACACTAAGGGCGGCCCCGATGTAGTACTGGCCCGCTGCACCAACTATCTGGAAAATGGTGAAGTCAAGCCCATGACCGAGGACAAGCGTGCCGAGATCATGGCCGCCAACAAGGCCATGGCCGACAAGGCCCTCCGGGTTCTGGCTGCTGCCAAGCGGGACTGGAGCGAAAAGCCCGCTGACAACTCCCCCGAATTTTTGGAGAAGGACCTGTGCTTCGTGGGTCTGACCGGCATGATTGATCCGGTCCGTCCCGAGGTCAAGGCCGCCATTGAGGAGTGCCGCGCCGCCGGCATCCGTCCTGTAATGATCACCGGCGACCACAAGGATACTGCCGTGGCCATCGCCAAGGAGCTGGGTATTATCACCGACGCCTCTGAAGCCATTACCGGCGCAGAGCTGGATGCCATCTCCGACGAGGATATCTGCGAATTTGTAAAGAAATTCGGTGTCTACGCCCGGGTGCAGCCGGAGCATAAGACCCGGATCGTCACCGCATGGAAGGCAAACGGTGCCATCACCGCCATGACCGGCGACGGCGTCAACGATGCCCCCTCCATCAAGTCCGCCGATATCGGCGTGGGTATGGGTATCACCGGCACCGATGTGACCAAGAATGTAGCCGATATGGTGCTGGCGGACGATAACTTTGCCACCATCGTCACCGCTGTGGGCGAAGGCCGCCGGATCTATGACAACATCCGCAAGGCCATCCAGTTCCTGCTAGCCTCCAACATGAGTGAGGTGCTGGGCGTGTTCGGCGCGACCCTGATGGGCTTTGTGCTGCTGAACCCTGTCCACCTGCTGTTTATCAATCTGGTCACCGACTGCTTCCCCGCCCTGGCTCTGGGCATGGAGGAGGCTGAGCCGGACACTATGAACCGTCCTCCCAGAAACTCCAAAGACGGCATTTTCGCCGGCGGTCTGGGCTTCGATGTGATCTATCAAGGCGTTTTGGTCACCATCATTACCGTAGTTGCCTATCTGATCGGCGCTTCCTTTGAGTTTAAAGACGGCTGGTTTGACACCTTGCGGGCAGCAGGTGAATCCGGCCACGGCATGACCATGGCCTTCCTGACCATGAGTATGTGTGAGATCTTCCACTCTTTCAACCTGCGCTCCCAGCGCAAGTCCATCTTCACCCTGCGTACCCAGAATAAGATCCTGTGGGCCGCTATGCTGGGAAGCCTGCTGCTGACCACCCTGGTCATTGAGGTTCCCTTCATTGCAAACGCCTTTGGCTTTACCCCCATTGGCCTTGCCGAGTACGGCATTGCCATGGCTCTGGCCATTCTGGTAATCCCCATCGTGGAGCTGGTGAAGCTCATTCAGCGAAGCCTGCGCAAGTAATCCAATAAAACATCCCGGTTCAGCGCAAGGCTGAACCGGGATTCTTTTATCTTAGTGGGCGCCGGACAGGGGACGCAGGACACTGTAGGCATTAAACCGGGTGTCATAGAGCTCTGTCAGGAACACCAGATTGATCAAGGGATCCGCCACACCGCTGCTCTCCGCCGCGCCGGCGGCCTGAGCAGCCTCGATTCCGGACAGATACATTCGGGTGCGCCCCTCGGGCATGGTAAATTCTGCGGTCTTCTCAAAGGACAGGGTAAATCGGTCCGTGGCGCAGGCCTTCAGCAGGGTAGCTGCGGCAGCAGTCAGGTTTTCCGTCTGGTTGCCGTTTACCTGAATGTTATCGGTTGCCGGATAGGCGAAGTCCGCAAACACCACCTCGTCAAAGCCAAGGGTCTTCAGCTCTGTGACGATCTGGGTCAGGTAGGACAAGGTGCCTTCGCTGGCAGGATCCAGCCAGTAGCAGCCCTCATCGTCCTGGTACAGGTACAGCCCGGAAGAATGGTGCACGCCGTTGGGCACATGGTTCAGACCGTAGGCGTAATCCCGCAGAGCCGGCAGCCGGGCGATGGTGTAGAGGCTACTCTTGTTCATAAAGGCGATCAGCTCGTCCATGGCCTCCGTGTCCACCCCAGCGGCCCGGTTGGCGCCTACAGCCGAGGAGTAGTAGAAGTCTCCCTTGATGTTCTTTACATCGATCATCACGCCGGTGCCAGCCTCCAGGGCGGCCATCTGCTTCTTGACCTCTTTCAAATCCTGCAGCTGATCCGGCTCCACATAGTAGCCAACCAGCTGGGTCAGCTCCGCGCTGGTATTCACGGCATCCTCGCCTTCGTTGTAATAGATGGACACGGTCTCCTCCTGGGGCTGTGTGGCGATCTGTCCGGCTGCCATAGGTGGCAGATCAAAGTCCAGCACCGCGTCGCCGTCGGCGGTATAAACGACAAACCGCTGCAGCCAGATTAGCCAGCAGGCCCAAACGGCAACTGCCACCAGAATCACCGCCAGTAGGATCACCAATACCCGCTTAATGATTCGCCGGGTACGATAGGGAATGTTCATAAGCTGCTCCTTCTTGCGCTGACACAGCGCCATTCTTCCTTGGCCCGGGTTGCGGTGACGGTAAGACCTGCCCGCTCCAGGGCAGCGGTCACATCCGCAAGCCTCGTGTCCAGAATTCCGGAGCAGATCAAAGTGCTGTCTGCATCCAGAAAGCTAGGCAATACCGGGGCCAGACCGATGATCACATCGGCCACGATATTCACCAGCACCACATCATAGTGGCGGCCGGAGAGTTTCTGCATCAAAGCCTTATCCCCGGTCACATTGCCGGTGTAGGCGGTGAAAGCGGGGGCGGCAAAGCCATTGTAGGCGGCGTTCTGCCGGGCAATATCCTCGGCCTTGGGGTCGATATCCACGCCGATGGCGCTGGCTGCTCCCAGCCGTAGGGCGGCGATAGACAGGATTCCGCTGCCGCTGCCCAGGTCCAGACAATCCGCGCCCTGACCTACGATCTGCTCCATGGTCTCCATCACCATCTGGGTGGAGGGGTGAGCGCCGGTGCCGAAGGTCAGACCCGGGTCCAGGATCACCGGCAGGCGGCCTTCTGTATCCGCATCTGCCAGCCAATAGGGCAACACCAGGAATTTTTCTCCCACCTGCTGGGGCGGATAGCTGTCCTTCCAGCTGTCCTCCCAGTTGGTTTCTGCCAGGGCGGATGTGGTCATATTCAGGCTACCTAAGCCCTTCTGCCGCATATCCTCCAGCAAGTCCTCCAGCCGGGCAAGACCTTGGGTGTCGGTTTCCTCCAAATACAGCTTGATGCAGCAAAGACCTGTGAGCTTTTGCTGCAGCTTCTCGTCAATATAGTCCCAGTAGGCCCGGTTCTCCTCCAAAAACTGCTCGAAGGTGTCCTGATCCTCCAGTACAAGTTCCGCAAAGCCCCCGGTAGCGAGGGCCGCAGCCACATCGTCAATACTCTGGGGGGTTGTGGTGATGGTGATTTCCAGCCAATGCATAGGCGTCTCCTTGGGTGCTTTTTTCATTATTCTATCGTAAAAGGCATAAAATAACAACCGGAAAGTGTAAATTTTTTATCCGGTACTTTCCATTTTGCCCAAGGTGGTATATAATAATGGATACACTTACCCACAGGAGGCACCATGATCGAAACCATTTCTTTACTGCCCGGAGTCACCCTGCGCTGTTTCCGGGATACCCGATTTAAGCAAAGCGGCCTAAGCCTGCAGTTTGTGCGTCCTATGAAAAAAGAAGAGGCCGCCATGAATGCCCTGCTGCCGGCAGTGCTGCTGCGGGGCTGTCAGTCTGCCCCGGACCTGCGGGATATCACCTTGCGGCTGGATGACCTGTACGGCGCGGCGGTAGGTGCCCAAGTCCGCCGGGTGGGGGACTACCAGACCACCGGCCTTTCCTGTAGCTTTATGAAGGATCGGTATGCTTTGGGAAATGACCGGGTGTTTGTGCCTATGCTGGCGTTTTTGCAGGAGCTGATGTTCCATCCCCTGCTTTCAGAGGGCGTTTTCTGCCGGGAGTTTGTGGAGAGCGAGAAGCGCAATCTCATCTCCGCCATTGCCGCCCAGCGCAACGATAAGCGGGCCTACGCCGGGGCGCAGATGATCGCCCGGATGTGTAAAAACGACTCCTTCGGTATTCCCCGGCTGGGCGAGACCACCGATGTAGAAGCCATCACCCCGGAGGGGCTCTATGCCCATTACCGGAAGGTGCTGCGGGAGAGCCCTGTGCACATCTTCTATGTAGGAGACCGGGAGCCTGCTCAGGTTGCAGATCTGCTGCGGCCTATGCTTGCCCAGCTGGAACGAGAGCCTGTGGTGCTGCCGCCCCAAAGCGGCTACCATGTAAGCGAGCCTGCCGACGAGACGGAAATAATGGATGTTGCCCAGGGAAAGCTGAGTATGGGCTTCTACACCCCCATTACTTTACGAGACCCGGGCTTTGTGCCTATGCAGATCTTTAACACCCTGTTCGGCGCAGGCATGACCTGCAAGCTGTTTATGACCATCCGGGAGCAGATGTCTTTGTGTTACGACATCAGCGCCTCCTATCACGGCAGCAAGGGGATCGTCACCGTAGCTGCGGGCATTGACTGTGACAAGGACACCCTTGTCCGGCAAGAGGTTCTGAAGCAGCTGCAGGCCTGCCAGCAGGGAGATTTTACCCAGGAGGAGCTGTGCTCCGCCAAGGAGGCCCTGCTGTCTCAGCTGCGGAGCACCCACGACTCCCCCGGTGCGATCGAAGGCTACTATGCCACCGCGGCGCTCAGCGGTCTAACGCTGAGTCCCGAGGACTATATGCAGCAGGTGCTGGACACCACCGCTCAGCAGGTGACGGACGCTGCCAAAAGCCTGCAGCTGCACACGGTTTACTTTTTGAAGGGGGAACGATGATGGAAAAAGTCTATTACCCCCAGGTGGACGAGACCCTCTGGCGAGAGAAGCTGCCCTGCGGTCTGGAAGTGGCAGTGCTGCCCCGACCGGGATTTACCAAAAAGCTGTGCTATTTCGTCACCGACTACGGCGCTATCCACCGGGATTTCAACATGGACGGCGTGGACTACCGTTCCCCCGCGGGAGTTGCCCACTATCTGGAGCATAAGCTCTTTGATCTGCCTGACCGGGATGTGACCGCGGAATTTGCCGCTTTAGGTGCCATTCCCAACGCCTTCACCAGCTACGATATTACCGCCTATTATTTTTCCTGCACCCAGTATTTTGAGGAAAATTTAAAACTTTTACTGGAATTTGTTTCCACCCCCTACTTTACCGAGGAAACCGTTGCAAAAGAACAGGGCATCATCGGTCAGGAGATCGGCATGAACGAGGATAACCCGGACAGCCGGGTCTTTGAGGACTTAATGAAAATCCTTTATCCCAGCCACCCCATCCGGGTGCCGATTTTAGGTAGCCGGGAGAGTATCGCAAAAATCACCCCGGAAATTTTGCACCTGTGCCATAGGGCATTTTACCGCCCGGACAATATGCTCCTTTGCGTGGTGGGCGATGTAGATCCGGAACAGGTGGCACAGCTGGCAGAAAAGGTGCTTCCCCACGCACCCAAGGAAACTGTGACAAGGGCAGATACCTGGGATGTTCCCATGGTCGCCCAAACCAAAAAAACACAGAGAAACATGGAAGTGGCCATGCCCATGTTCCAGCTTGGCTTTTTGTGCGAAGATTCCGGCAAGGGGGAAGCTGCCATTCGCGCCGAGATCGTGGGAGATTTGGCGGCGGAGGCTCTTTTTGGAGAGTCCTCCAGCCTATACTTACAAATGTATCAGGAGGGCCTCATCGACACCTCCTTTGGCGGCGGCTTTGAAACTGTGGACGGCATGGCCATGCTGTGTTTAGGTGGTGACAGCGAGCACCCGGAGGCGGTTGCCGAAAAGGTGATCGACCAGGCAAAGCATCTGGTCAACACCGGAATCTTGCAGGAGGATTTCCTGCGGATGAAGCGCAGCGCTCTGGGCAGACGGGTCCGGGACCTGGACAGCTTTAACTCTGTGACCTTCCGGCTGTGCGCCTATCATCTGTCGGGATTTGATTATTTCGATTTCCCAAGGCTCATGGAGCAGGTCACGATGGAAGAAATTTTAGAATTTTTAAGCCGGGTGGTAACAAAAGAACGGATGGCTATCAGCATCGTCTATCCCCGGCAGGAACAGGAGGAAGCATATGAATCCCAGTAATTACGGCACTATCAGCTTTCCCTTTTTGGGTTTAGAGGTAGATCCCGGCAGAGGCGTTTCCATCTTTGGCATGGAGCTGCGCTTCTACGGCGTGATGATCGCCATCGGTCTAATGCTGGCAGTGATCTACGGACTGAAGCGCAGCAAGCAATTTGGCTTAAAAGAGGACGATATTTTAGACGGCGTGCTGGGCATCGTGCCCTTCGCCATTATCTGCGCCCGGGCA
>JAZOBL010000069.1:0-14274 GCA_045595945.1 Faecousia sp. | reverse complement strand
TTGGGTCGTAAAATGTTGCTGGTTGATGTGATGCCCGCCTACGAGTATAAGGACGGCAAACGGACTGAGACCGTTACCGGCTACCGCTATGTGGTGTGCCTGGCAGAACATCGCCTGGAAAAGCTGAGTGTGCGCATCGACGGACCTCAGCAAATGGAACTGCCCGAGGGCTTTGTGGATGTGGAGTTTACCGACCTGGTCGTCACCGGCTATGAGTCTCAGGGCAAGCTTCAGTTCTCCGCCAAAGCCAGCGGCATTTTCCCCGTGGATTAATCCACACCTGTTCGTCTGAGGACGATCCCGCGGGGCGGCTGGGGGTAAATATTTTTCCCTAAAGAAAAATAACCCCCGCCGTAACGCGGGAGAAGCCCTCGCTCGCATAGGTTAGTATTACCTATGCGAGCGAAGTAGCAGTAGCACAAAGGAGGATTTGCCTATGCACGAAAACCAAATCCAGTCACGCAAGTGGCTGTTGACCATCAATAATCCCCAAGACCATGGTATGACCCATGATGTAATCATCGACCGCGCACAGAAGTTTAACCCCGACTACTTCTGCATGGCTGATGAGATCGGTGAATCCGGGACATATCACACGCACGTTTTCCTCTACTCATCCTCGCCTATGCGGTTCGGCACTGTCAAGAAGCGGTTTCCCACGGCCCATATTGACAAGGCTAACGGAACAGCTCAGGAGAATCGGGACTATATCCGCAAGGAAGGCAAGTGGGTGGAAACCCGCAAATCCGAAACCGGTGTGGAAGGCACGTTCAAGGAATTCGGTGAACTGCCTGACGAGGCCACTGAGAAAAGCCCCAAGTACGCGAAGCTTCTGCAATGCGTAAAAGACGGCATGACCAATCAAGAGATCCTTGCCATTGACCCCAGCTTTGCTTTCCATCTGGAGCATATTGATAAGCTCCGGCAGGATATTCGGTTTGAAAAGTATTTAACTGAAAACCGCTTTATCAAGGTCCACTATCTCTACGGAGACAGCGGTACCGGTAAGACCCGGAGCGTCTATGAAAAGCACCCTCCGGAAGAGATCTGTCGTATCACTAACTATCCCGCTAATGGCAATGTCCAGTTTGATGCCTATAAGGGACAGTCGGTGCTTGTGTTCGAGGAGTTCCATTATGAGATACCCATTTCTGCAATGCTGAATTATTTGGATATCTATCCCCTGATGTTACCCGCCCGGTATCATGATCGGATTGCCTGTTACCTTACCGTGTACATCACTTCCAACATCCCCCTGGAGCAGCAATACCCAAAGATCCAGAGAGATAAGTTGGAAACCTGGAATGCATTCTTGCGACGCATTCACACGGTAACGGAGTTTCGGAAGGATGGCACTATCCGGGAGGTTCCCCATGAGACGGTTTGAAAAGGAACGGCTGCAACGTCGTTCCAGTCTCCGGGAGCATCTCCCTAGACCCAGTTCTAACTCCGACGCGCCTGTAAAACTCATTTTTGCTTTGCTCTACATACTGGGAGCGATCCTGGTATGGAGCAAACAGGATGAGATCGCAATGACCGCTGAGACCACTGCGCTGCTTTCACCTATGGCCAGCTTTGTTATGCAGCACATTCTTGCTGTATACCTGTTGGTCGGTGGAGCATTCCTCACCATTCTCATTCTGTTTCCTCTTGGAAAGAAGGCTGGACAGGATCAGCTGCGGAGTATTGGCCTTGTGAACCATACTGATATGGTGCCTACTCTGAAACGGAAGTACAAGGACAAACAGAATCCCCGAATTTTGGTCTGGGAGTTTAGCTCTCAAGGAATACCGCTCAAGACCTGGGAGGACAAGCAGGCAGCTATTGAGACCATCCTGGACATCACCATCGTCAAGATGAAATATGGGTCTGGGAAGAGCCGTATTCTGCTCTATACTGTTCCTGCCAAAACATATCTGCCGGAAGTGATAGACTGGAACGATAAGTATCTCTCCCATAAGCCCTTCATACTGGCTTTGGGTGAGAGCTTTACTGGACCGGTCACTGTGGACCTTGTAAAAGTCCCGCACATTCTCTTAGGTGGATCTACCGGCAGCGGTAAGAGTGTTCTGCTGAAACTACTCCTCATGCAGGCATTAAAGAAAGGCGCAGTAGTCTGCATTGCTGATTTCAAAGGTGGTGTAGATTTCCCACCCATCTGGCACAAACAATGCAAAATGTGCATTGAGGAAGAATCCACGCTTACCTTGCTCACAGAGCTTGTGGATGAGTTGCAAAGGCGCAAAGCTTTGCTGGCAGCCTCTGGGCAACCCAACATCGACCGCTACAATGAGGCCACAGGAGAAGACCTGCCACGATACATCTTCGCCTGTGACGAGATTGCGGAGGTGTTGGATAAAACCGGCTTAACGAAAGACCAGAAAGAGATCGTTGGCAAAATTGAGAGCAAGCTTTCTATGATCGCCCGTCAAGGCCGTGCCTTTGGTATCCACCTGATCCTTGCCACGCAGCGTCCGGATGCCAACATTCTTTCCGGTCAGATCAAGAACAATGTAAACTGCCGGATCTGCGGTCGCGCTGACACCATCCTGTCACAGATCATCCTGGACAGCACGGCTGCAGCGGAACAGATCCCCACGGATGCCCGTGGTCGTTTCCTGCTCCACGACGGCACACTTTTCCAAGCCTATTGGTTCGATAAGGAAAGGGGGATGTAGGATGACCCTGCTGGAAAGACTGAAAAAATATCCCCCGGTCCTTTCTGTGAAAGACCTGGAGGAGATCCTGTGTGTCAGCCACAACACCGCCTATGCTTTGGTGCGGTCCGGGCAGATCCACAGTGTTCGTGTAGGTCGCAGCTACCGCATCCCTGTTGATGCGGTGGTTGCCTACCTAAAAAAGGACTGATTTGTTGCGGATAGACCGCTTGTATGGTATAATATAAGTGTACCTGCTATGCGGCAACGAAAGGAGTAATATTTATGCCGCAAAGCAAAAGAACCACCTCCGGTATGGGATCCATTCGCAAAGTCACCAAGGTAGTAAAAGGCAAAGAGTACACCTACTACGAAGCCAGATACACCGAGGGCTTTGACCCCAGGACCGGAAAGCAAATTCAACGCAGCATCTCAGACAAATCCAAAAAGGTTGTTGCACAAAAGTTGAAAGATGCACTGTACAGTCTTGATAGGGGTGACTATGTTGCCCCTTGTAAAATGACTGTTGGAGAATGGCTTGATAAATGGGCCGAGGATTACCTCGGCTCCGTCAAGCCCGCTACAGTTTGCGCATACAAAACTATAATCAAGACCCACTTGAAACCCGGCTTAGGTGCTGTAAAATTGAGCGCGCTGGATACGCATATTATCCAGAACTTTTACAACAATCTTATATCCCCTCAAAAGGACAAGAAAGCAGCCTCGCCCAAGACCGTTAAGAATACCCACGGTGTTCTCCACAAGGCTTTACAGCAGGCTGTGTCTAACGGATATCTGAGAACAAATCCAACGGATGCCTGTGTTCTTCCTCGTGTTGAGAAGAAACAGATCAAGCCGCTGGATGAGGATCAGATTACCGCCTTTCTGCAGGCTATCTGTGGACATCAGTTTGAATACCTCTTTGTGGTGACACTCTTTACCGGTATGCGTGAATCTGAAGCTTTGGGTTTGACCTGGGATTGTGTTAATTTAGAGAACAGCACAATTACGATCAACAAGCAGCTACAGATGGTGCGTGGAGGTAACGGTGAATACCGGCTTGCTCCCACCAAGAACAGCAAATGCAGAACTGTGTCCATAGCTCCATTCGTTGCAGAAACCTTGCGTAAGGTACAGCGCGAACAGCAGGCAAATAAGACTCGCTGCGGGACAATGTGGAACGAGACCGGTTTTGTGTTTACAAATCCCTTGGGAGAGCACCTTAAAACGCACACCGTTTATAAGAATTTCAAAACGGTTGTAAAGAAGCTTGGGTATGATAACGTACGATTTCACGATCTGCGCCACTCATACGCTGTTGCAAGCATCAAATCCGGTGACGACATCAAGACAGTGCAAGAGAATTTAGGTCACGCAACCGCATCTTTTACCCTTGATGTATATGGACACGTTACGGACCAGATGAAACGTGACAGTGCTGCAAGAATGGAGAAGTTTATACTCTCTGTAAGTCAATAAGGGGAAACACAAGGGGAAACCGCAAAATTCCTTCTTCTGCAAATTTATGATTCCCAACATAAATACCGGAAAAATGCGTAAAAGCATAGAAAACTCCCGGTATTCAGAATGAATACCGGGATTATCTTATGGCGGAGAAGGAGGGATTTGAACCCTCGATACCCTTTTGGGGTATACACGATTTCCAATCGTGCGCGCTCGGCCAGCTACGCGACTTCTCCAAAACAATATTGCGCTGCAATCAGCTTGTGTATAATATCGCATTTACCTCATTTTGTCAACCCCTTATTTCTTTCTTTTTTCAAAATCGAATCCATCTAGGGGAGAAAAATCAGTTGACATCTATTTGGTTTGTGGCTATAATAATGCGCAAGTGAATATGCTAGTGTAGCACAGTCGGTAGTGCATCTCACTCGTAATGAGAAGGTCGCCTGTTCGAGTCAGGTCACTAGCTCCATAAACCACCTAGCCCGCATTCGGACTGGGTGGTTTGTGCTTTTTCTGACATAAAGAAACAAAAGCAATATAGTGGATTTCATTCTATCGGTATAATTTATGAAATTTTATTCAAAAATCAAAAATATACTTGTATATTCAAACATTCTATGATATTATACAATTCAACGGTGCAGTATTCTAGTCAAAACGGCCGGCTCCCAGGTAGGGCCTAAAAATCCTATAAAGGGCATATCGATGAAGTCCCTGGTGCCTGCTTTTTACGCCCAGTTTAGGGTGGGTGCTGGGGGTTAAGGATTTCGGGCGCGCTCCAATGGCATGGAGCATACGACCCGGCTTCCGTGGAGACCTGGTATTGTGCGACGAAGCTTGCGAACTCCCTTGTGGGAAGCCTCTTCGCGTACGAACCTGGTATGAACCTGCAAGGCGGTGCACAGAATCGTGTGCTGCGTGCAGTGTAGCCTGCCTTGAGTGAACATGCGGGGAAAGGGGACCTTTCAGCGGCCGATAGTGGCCATGTCGCTGCTGTCATTGCTCCTGGAAACCATGCTTGCAAAAGAGGATAAGAGCCGAATCGTTTTGCAGTGGAAATCACCTAGACTGTCGTCATTGGGCAGGCAGGGGATTACAGTACGGACTAAGTGGCAATCGGGTATTCAAATTTGGCAACACTTGAGCTGACGGATCAAACGGAAACGGCCTGCGCGGCAACGGCAGGTTCTGTCTGGGGAAAACCAACCCGACCTAAGCCGTAAGATTTATCCTGCCTGCTACCGTTATTATTTCAAAACAAAGGGGATCAGACTCGTGTCTAAATCCGACTCGGCTTCGGCAAAGAAAAGTCGTAATAAAACAATCCGTTGGGTGATTACCATTTTCTTGTCGACAATCATAATTTCCGGTACGATTTCTTTTATATCGGATGAGATCATGGCGGCCAGTTCTATGGCGGTCGCTTTTTTAATTTTATTTGCCATTGTATTCATCGGCATTATCTTTGATATTATTGGCGTTGCGGTCACTTCTGCTGACGAAAAACCGTTTCATTCCATGGCTGCCCGCAAGGTTCCCGGTTCTCAGGAGGCAATTAAGCTGTTGCGGAACGCAGAGCGTGTCAGCTCTATATGCAATGATGTGATCGGTGATATTTGCGGCGTTGTGTCCGGTTCTGCATCCGCCACCATTGCGGCACAGCTTCTGCATAATTTTGAATTTACATTCCCCAAGGTGATCTCTTTGATTATGTCTGCGCTTGTTGCCGGCCTGACGGTTGGCGGCAAGGCAATCGGCAAGTCCGTCGCCATCGGTTCGTGCACAGGCATTGTACATGGTACGGGCAGGTTGATTTGGGCATTGCACAATATTCCCAGACGACTGAAAATAAAAAAATAAAAGGTGTGTTGCCTGTGAGTATATTAGAAAATATCCATGGCCACAGGGATTTAATTGCATTAAATGCTGAGGAGCGTAAGCAGCTTTGTCAGCAATTGCGTGAATTTTTAATAAACAATGTATCCCAAACCGGAGGACATGTGTCATCGAATTTGGGTGTTGTTGAATTGACCGTTGCCATTGAGACGGTCTTTGATACCCAGAAAGACCGTCTGATATTCGATGTGGGTCATCAATCCTATATCCATAAAATGCTGACCGGCCGCCAGGCTGACTTTGCGCATTTGCGGCAATTTGGCGGTATGGCAGGTTTTCCTAAGCCGTCAGAAAGTAATACGGATGCGTTTGTCGCCGGACATGCATCCAGTTCTGTGTCTGTGGCGCTAGGGATGGCCAGGGCAAGAACCCTGCAAAAACAGGACTACAACGTTATCGCCTTGATGGGTGACGGCGCTGCTACCGGCGGCACGGCTTATGAGGGACTGAACGATGCAGCTGTAAGCAATGAGCCCATGGTGATCATTCTAAATGACAATGCGTTGTCAATAGATCATAATGTGGGCGGCATGGCCTCTCATTTAAGGCAATTGCGGATCAAGCAGCGGTATCTTGGGATGAAACAGTTTTCCAAGACACTGCTTTCTCGAATTCCCGGAGGAAAGCCTGTCTATCGTTTCCTGAGCAGCTTAAAAAGCAATCTTCGTCGGATGTTGCTTCCCAGCACAATTTTTGAGAGCATGGGGTTTACCTACCTTGGCCCTGTGGACGGGCATGATACGGAGAATTTGATTATGCTGCTAAAGGCGGCCAAGGCCATGGCCCGACCGGTCGTGCTTCATGTGATCACCGAGAAGGGCAGAGGCTATGCCCCCGCACGGGAGCATCCCAAACTTTTTCATGGAATCGGTAAATTTGACCCTGAGACCGGCGAACCTTTGAAAAAGAGCGAGCCTACCTTTTCTGATGCCTTTGGCAGTGCAATGGTGGAACTTGCGGCGCAGAACAGTCGACTCTGTGCAATTACCGCTGCTATGCCGGGTGGTACCGGTCTGCTGGAATTTAAGAGCCGATATCCTGACAGACTCTTTGATGTAGGTATTGCAGAGGAGCATGCGGTTTCCATGGCAGGCGGTCTTGCAAAGCAGGGAATGATCCCTGTGGTTGCACTGTATTCCACTTTCTTGCAAAGAGCCTATGACATGATCCTGCAGGATGTCTGCATGCTGCGTTTGCATGTTGTGTTTGCTGTTGACCGCGCTGGACTTGTGGGAGAAGACGGTGAGACTCATCACGGAATATATGATGTGGGCTATTTGCGTCATGCACCGGGGCTTACAGTGCTCAGTCCATCATCCCGTGCGGAGCTGCAGCAAATGCTTCGCTGGGCAGTAGAGGAGCAGGATGGGCCGGTTGCCATCCGCTATCCCAGAGGATCCGACCACGGCAACGTTGAGTCTGCATGGAATGCTGCAGCAGCAGGTGTGGTATTGGATACTGCAAATGCACCCGTACAGCTGCTTACCTATGGTAGCCTGCTGTCCAATGCAAGAGAAGCAGTTGAAATTTTGAAAACCAAGGGTATCGAAGTGGGTGTGACACGGCTGCTGCAATTGTCTCCTCTGCCGATCCAAACCATCGCACAGACGCTTGCACCCAATGCAACGGTTATTGTTATAGAGGAGACCGGCGTCAACTGCGGCATCTGCCAAGAATTGTCCCACGGTCTGCGACTGCTCCGTCCGGATTGCAAGGTGTATGGGATAGATCTTGGTAAGGAATATGTGACCCATGGAGCAATGGCTGATCTTTATGATCACTATGGTCTGAGCGGGCAGAAGGTTGCTGACTTTGTTATGGAGGTACATCACAGTGAAGAATAAGAAAAGACTGGATGTCCTTCTTGTGGAACAAGGACATGCAGAATCCCGCACAAAAGCACAAGCCATCATTATGAGTGGTCTGGTGTATGTGGAAGGGCAGAAGGCAGACAAGCCAGGAATGTCTTATGAAGAGACCGTAACTATTGAAGTTCGCACCGGCGGCTGTCCCTACGTGAGCCGTGGCGGCTTAAAGCTGGAGAAGGCACTGCGGGATTTTGGTGTAAAGCCTGAAGGGTATGTTTGTAGCGATTCCGGTGCGTCCACCGGCGGCTTTACCGATTGCCTGCTGCAGCAAGGCGCCAGCAAGGTGTTTGCCATCGATGTGGGGTATGGTCAGCTGGATTGGAAGATCCGCTCTGACCCCCGGGTGGTGGTCATGGAGCGAACCAACGTGCGCTATGTGACACCGGAAGACCTGGGTGAACCCTTGGACCTGTCTGTTGTAGATGTGAGTTTTATCTCCTTGCGCATTGTGCTGCCGGTGATTAAAACATTTCTGAAGCCGACCGGTCAGGTTTTGTGCCTGATCAAACCGCAGTTTGAAGCCGGTAAAGAGAAGGTTGGAAAAAAAGGTGTTATCCGGGATCCTGCGATTCACCAGGAAGTACTGGATAACTTTGTAGAACTGACACAGCAGATCGGATTTACCATTTTGGGTCTGACCTTTTCTCCGGTGAAGGGACCGGAGGGAAACATTGAATTTCTGGCGCATTTGACAGTGGATGACAAGCCGGGAATCCAACTAGATACCGCACTTGTTGTTAAGCAGGCACATGAAACGCTGAAGGGATGATATCCATGAAACGAGTAATTCTTTCACCGAACCCCTATCGGGATAAAAATTTCAAAACCCTCCGGGAAGCTATGACGGTGCTAAAAAACGCCGGTGTTGAGGCCCGTGTGTGTCTTCCGTTTGACGTGGACAGAACCTATGACCTGCCGAAGGACATTCGGTTCTCCAGAATGGACAGGGAGCTGCCCCACGCGGAACTGGTGATCTGCTTTGGTGGAGATGGCACGCTTTTGCACATGTCCAAGGCTGCCACCAGGCACGGGATTCCTATTTTAGGTGTCAACATCGGTACTCTGGGCTTCCTGGCTGAGCTGGAGAGCGGAGAGTTGTCCCTGCTGGGAAAGCTGGCTACGGACGAGTACACCATTGATGACCGGATGATGCTGGATGTTACGGTACACCGGGACAGAGATATCATTTTTCACGACATTTGCTTAAATGATGTGGTGATCACCAAGGGTGCTGTGGCCAGAATCGTGCATTTGCAGGTTAGCTGCGACGGTGTGCAGGCAATGGAGTGCGCCGGTGACGGCGTGATTGTGGGTACCCCCACAGGCTCCACAGCATACAGTCTTTCAGCAGGCGGCCCGATTGTGGAACCGGATGCCCATAACATTTTAATTACCCCCATATGTGCCCATGATGTCGCCAGCCGCTGCATTGTGGCATCGGACAAGCGGGTGGTGACGGTTTCCATGACCCAAAATGCACGTCGCAATGCATATCTGTCTGTGGACGGAGGAAAAGCGCTGCGGATGAACATGGGCGATACGGCGACCATCCGCAAATCCAATCTGTGCACAAAACTGGTCCGGCTGAAAGACCGCAGCTTCTATGATGTTGTCAACATGAAATTTAGAATCGGATGAGGTGAACATAGTGAAAAGTCAAAGACAGGCAAAAATTATGGAGATCATCTCCAACAGAAATGTGGAGACGCAGGAACAGCTGCTGGCTGCCTTGCAGGAAGAAGGCTTCCGGGGCACACAGGCGACCATTTCCCGGGATATCAAAGAACTTCGGATTGTAAAGGAACTGACGAGTCTCGGCACATATCGCTATACCACATCCTCCAATGAACTGAACGGATCATTTTCCTCCCGGATGAACACCATATTCCGGGAATGCGTAGTGAGCTTTGATTACGCACAGAATCTGATTGTGATCCGGACCTTGCCGGGCCTTGCCTCCGCTGCAGGATCGGCAATTGATGCTATGAATCTGAGTGCTGTGGTTGGCTCGCTGGCTGGTGATGATACCTTGCTGGTTGTAATGCGGGATACCAATACTGCCGCATCTTTCTGCGGTGAAATCAGAAATCTGCTGAACTAAGGGGGAAGAAACCGTGCTGAGTCTTCTGCATATTGAAAATATTGCGGTTATCGAATGCGCGGACATTTCTTTTGACGCCGGTTTTAATGTCCTGACCGGCGAAACCGGTGCCGGTAAGTCAATCGTGATTGACGCGATTTCCGCGATTCTCGGTGAACGCGCGTATCGGGACATGATTCGAACCGGAACGGAAAAGGCATCGGTGCGTGCGGTGTTTACGGATGTTCCGGCACTACCTTGGTTTGAAGAAAACGGCGTGGAGTATGATCCGGAGACCGTCATCCAGCGGGAAATCTTCTTGGATGGCAAGAATATCTGCCGGGTAAACGGCACATTGGTAACGGTCTCTATCCTGCGTAAACTGGGAATCCAGCTGATCAATATTCATGGACAGCATGATTCTGCCACCTTGTTTGATGAAGCCAATCATCTGAATTATCTGGATGCTTTTGCAGAAAATGATGATCTTTTGCAGGCCTACATAGATAAATTTGAGAAAGCATCCGACCTGCGCAGACAGATCCAACGGATGACCATGGACGAAGGGGAAAAGCTGCGCCGCATGGAGACCCTTCGCTACCAGATTGAGGAAATCTCCAGGGCCGAACTGGAGTCTGACGAGGACGACCGGCTGGAAGAGCGGCGCAAAGTTCTACAAAATGCTGAAAAACTCAGCGACGGAATCCATGCTGCGGTGGAATGTCTGTACGGCAGCGACGATACCGATGGTGCAGCTTCCTTATTGGCTGATGCAGAACGAGAACTGGCACGGCTGAGCCGTTTTACGGATGCGTATGCCGCGATGCACGAAAAAATTGCTGATCTTATGTATCAGGTGCAGGATGCGGCGGAAGAATTGCGAGACGCCCGGGATGATTTGAGCTATAGTGGGGATGAACTGGAGACCATTGAGTCGCGCCTGGATGTGATCCATCGTCTGCGCCGAAAATACGGTGCAACCTGTGTGGATATCCTTGCTTATCAAAAGCAGGCTCAGACGGAACTTGACGAAATTGAATTTGCCGATGATACCATCGCCAGACTTAAATTAAAACTGGAACACGCTGATAAGGAAGCGGTTGCTGCCGCAATGGTTTTACGGGAGAGCAGAGTCCGGGCAGCAGAGGCTCTTTCAGAGAAAATATTGACAGAACTGACACAGCTGGATATGCCGAAGGTTCAGTTTTCCTGTCAGTTCCGGGAGACGGAACTGTCTCCTTTGGGCGCCGACTTTGTTTCTTTCTACATGTCTGCCAACGCTGGTGAGGCGCTAAAACCTTTGAGCAAGGTTGCCTCCGGCGGCGAGTTGGCGCGGATCATGCTGGCTATGAAGAATGTTCTGGCGGAGCAGGATCAGGTGGCAACGCTGATCTTTGATGAAGTAGACACTGGCGTATCCGGACGGGCAGCACAGAAGGTTGCGGAGAAATTGCGCAGTGTGGCAAGCTCCAGGCAGGTGCTGTGCGTTACCCATTTGCCTCAACTGGCGGCACTGGCAAGCACCCATTTGCTGATCAACAAAAGTGAGCGGGAAGGCCGTACCTATACAACCGTTACCCCCCTTGACAGGGAAGGCCGTATGCAGGAGCTTGCCAGAATCATCGGTGGTACCAACATTACTGAGACCACTCTGCGCAGCGCCGCTGAGATGTTGGGATAAAAACTTGACAAACTGCTTGTTTTTTGCTAGGATAAACCAAATTCAACGCAAAGATGGGAATTAGTAAGCGTATTTTGACTACAGAGAGCTGCCGGTCGGTGCGAGGCAGCGGTGAATGCGCCCAAGATACCTCCCGGAGCGGCTTTTCTGAAATTCAGTAGGGAAAGACGGGTACGCCCGATACAGCGCAGGTGTCCTCGACACCATGAGGGTTGCATCGTGAGGTGCAGCCAACCAGAGGTGGTACCGCGTATTTTCACGCCCTCTGTCCGTAGTGGACAGAGCGCGTTTATATTTTGGAGGAGAATAAAATGAAAGTATATGACGAGCTGGTTGCCAGAGGACTCATTGCCCAGGTAACCAACGAAGAAGAAATTCGTGAAATGATTGATAACGGCAAGGCTACATTCTACATTGGCTTTGACCCCACAGCCGATTCTTTGCATGTTGGCCATTTTATGGCGTTGTGCCTGATGAAGCGGTTGCAGATGGCCGGCAATAAGCCCATCGCGCTGATCGGCGGCGGTACGGCGATGATCGGTGATCCCTCCGGCAGAACCGATATGCGTTCAATGATGACCCAGGAGACCATTCAGCACAATTGTGAGTGCTTCAAAAAGCAGATGGAACGGTTTATTGAGTTTGGCGAAGACAAGGCCAAAATGGTGAATAACGCAGATTGGCTGCTGAACTTGAACTATGTGGATTTTATCCGGGAGATCGGCGGCTGTTTCTCTGTGAACAACATGCTCCGGGCAGAATGCTTTAAGCAGAGAATGGAGAAGGGACTGTCCTTCCTGGAGTTCAACTACATGCCCATGCAGTCCTACGACTTCTACTACCTGTACCAGCACTATGGCTGCAATATGCAGTTTGGCGGTAATGATCAGTGGAGCAATATGCTGGGCGGCACCGAGCTGATTCGCCGGAAGTTGGGCAAGGACGCCCATGCCATGACCATCACCCTGCTGCTGAACTCCGAGGGTAAGAAGATGGGCAAGACCGCTAAGGGTGCTGTCTGGCTGGATCCCAATAAGACCACACCGTTTGAGTTCTATCAGTACTGGCGGAATGTGGAGGACTCCGATGTGCTTAAGTGCATCCGGATGCTGACCTTCCTGCCGTTGGAGCAGATTAACGAGATGGACTCCTGGAAGGATGCCCAGCTGAACACCGCTAAGGAGATCCTTGCTTACGAACTGACCAAGCTTGTACACGGTCAGGAAGAGGCCGATAAGGCGCAGGCTGCGGCTAAGGCTTTGTTTGCCGGCGGCGGTGATGATGCCAACATGCCCACTACGGAGATTTCCGCAGAGCAGCTGCTTGACGGAAAGATCGGTATTTTGAATCTGATGGTCGCCTGTGGTCTGGCCCCCTCCAACAAGCAGGCAAGACAACTGGTTGAGCAGGGCGGCGTCCTTGTCAATGACGAGAAAGTTCCTTCTGCACAGTTTACTGTCACTGAGCAGATGCTCAAAGACGGTGTGAAGATCCGTAAGGGTAAGAAAGTTTTCCACAAGGCAATCCTGGTATAATTGAAAGGCGGCACAATGAGTGCCGCCTTTTTAGCTCCTGCTTTACTTTTTATGGATACCGGTATATAATAAACAGCGAAGATACTACACCCGATATGGGAGGAAATCATATGAAATTAAATACCAAGCGCACCATTTTGGTGGGATTTGCCTTCTTTCTGATATGCGCATTTTGGCAGATCTATGATGTAACGATCGCTATGACGCTGACCAATAAATTCGGTATGCGGCAGGATTTGTCCGGTATTGTGATGGCACTGGATAATATTCTGGCACTGTTCCTGCTGCCACTGTTTGGCGGTATCTCCGACCGCTGCAAAAGTTCCCGTGGCAGGCGCACGCCATTTATTACAGTGGGCACCATACTGGCGGTCATTTGCCTGCTGGGTTTATCTTTTGTAGATAACGCGCAGCTTGCAAATATCGAAAAGTATTCTGCGGTGAATGATCCTCAAACCATGGGTGTGATCTACGATGAGCAGAAGGATACTGTTCTAAGAACACCTTCCGGTGAGGAGTATCTGCTAAAAGATATGTATACCCGTGAGGAGTTTTCTGAGCTGACGACTGACTCTAAAGAAAAGCAAATCAACGCATTTGGCAGAGAAGTGGAGGTAAACCTGTATACCCAGTATGTGGTACCTGCCCGTCAGGCGTGTACCCAGCAGGTAACTGCGCAGAATCCAACGGTGCTGTTTGCCTTTATTGGTGTGCTGTTGCTGCTGCTAATCTCTATGGCCACATTCCGCACTCCCGCGGTGGCTTTAATGCCGGATGTGACCGTGAAACCACTACGCTCCAAGGCCAATGCGGTGATCAACCTTATGGGCAATGCCGGTGGCATTATCGTGCTGGGACTTGGCTCCGTGCTGGCGATTTCCAAGGTGCGCAATGCATACATGAGCTACACCGGAGTATACGCCATTGTTGCGGCATTAATGGTGGGGGCGTTGGTAATTTTCCTGCTGACTGTTAAGGAACCTGCGTGGGCAAAAGAAATGCAGGAACAGAGCAGAAAGCTGAATTTAGATGTACCTGTTGATACGGAAACAGCTAAGGAAAAACGCAAAATGTCCAAGGGGGAGAAACG
>JAZOBL010000068.1:0-49652 GCA_045595945.1 Faecousia sp. | reverse complement strand
TGGCAGTAGATAATAAAAACGAAATCAAGTACTACATTGATTCCACAACAGACGATCAGATACCAAAACGGATGCTTGGCATCACCCAAAGAACGCAATAGGCTGGCACCGGTATTATAGATCAGCACGAATACCAGTCCCGCAAAATAGATCCACAAATACTCGATGGAGCCTTCCAGCAAAGTCTGGGGCGTGTTCAGCCAAATGAGCATATTCCTGGTCAGCAAAATACCTGCAATTGTCAAAAGAATACCGGACAAAAGAGAAAATGCATAGATTGTATGGATGCTGTCATTAACACCATCCCGGTTCTTTGCGCCCAGCATCTGGGCAGCAATAATGGATGCACCGGAAGTGAGACCGCCAAAAAAACCTACAACGGTCATCGTGATGATACCCGCAGAACCGCCAACTGCAGCCAATGCGCTCTCGCCCAGTGTTCTACCCACGATCAATGCATCGGCTGTGTTATACATCTGTTGAAAAAATGTACCCAAAAGAATTGGAAAGAAGAATCCAAGCATCTGTTTCCAGATGACACCCTCTGTCATGAGGCTTTCCTGCTTTGCCATAATACCACCCGCCCTTTTGTCTGTATCGGTAGCATATCATTGATTTACCTAAAAGGCAATGGGTATATTCTGTTTTAACAATTTAGCACAGTAAAGTGTCAGCTAAACTGTGCAAGTATCCAAAAGACAAAAATTTTGAAAAAAGCACTTTACAACTTTATCGAAGTAAAGTATAATGCAGACATCAACAAGAAACCTCGTCAGAGGAATAGAAAGGAAAGAGATTTATGAAAAAGTTTATCGCATTACTACTGGCAATCATGCTGATGCTCACCTGCTTCACCGCCTGCGGTGCCAAGGAAGATTCCGACATGGCTTATATCAAGAAGAACGGCAAGATCGTGGTCGGCATCACTGACTACGCTCCCATGGACTACAAGGACGAGAACGGCGAATGGACCGGCTTCGACGCCGAGTTCGCTACCCTGTTTGCTGAAGAGCTGGGTGTTGATGTAGAGTTCTTCGTCATCGCCGACTGGGGCAAGAAGTTTATTGAACTGGAAACCAAGCAGATCGACGCTGTCTGGAACGGCATGACCATCACCGACGAAGCAAAGCTGAACGCTTCCGTTTCCGATCCTTATGTTCTGAACGCACAGGTTGTTGTTGCCAAGGCTGATGTCATCGACACCATCACCTCCGCCGCCGACCTGAAGGATCTGACCGTTGCCGTTGAGAACGGCTCTGCCGGTCAGGATGCCGCCGAGGCTGCCGAGATCGCTGAGATCATCAAGGTGCAGGATCAGGCCGCCGCTCTGCTGGAAGTGAAGTCCGGCACCTCCGATGCCTGCGTCATCGACATCACCATGGCCAACGCCATGACCGGTGAAGGCACCGACTATGCTGACCTGGCCGCCGGCATTAACCTGACCGAAGAGGAATACGGCGTTGCCTTCCGCAAGGATTCCGACCTGACTGCCAAGTTCAACGAGTTCATGGATAAGCTGATCGCTGACGGCACTCTGCAGGAACTGGCCGACAAGTACGAGCTGACTCTGGCCGACTGATACTCAACCAAATATCCCAATACGGGCGGCTTTTCAGCCGCCCGTACTGAGCGTTCTTTCCCATATTATTGATATAAGGATGTACCCTATGTTCACAACCGTTACGCTGGAGCTGCTGGGCGGCTTCTGGGAATCATTAAAAGTGTTCTTTTTGACCCTGGCATTCTCTTTGCCGCTGGGTCTTATCGTCTGTTTTGGCTCTATGAGCCGGTTTGCGCCCCTGAAGGCGCTGACCCGGTGCTTTGTGTGGATCATTCGGGGTACGCCCCTGATGCTCCAGCTGATCATCATCTTCTACGGCCCGGGTCTGCTGTTTGATCTGCCCGCTATGCCCCGGTTTACCGCCACCATCGTGGCCTTTGCCATTAACTACGCCTGCTATTTCTCTGAGATCTACCGGGGCGGCATTGAAAGCATCCCCCGTGGTCAGTATGAGGCAGGACAGGTGCTGGGTATGACCAAGGGACAGATCTTCTTTAAGATCGTACTGCCCCAAGTGGTCAAGCGCATCATGGCCCCTGTGAGCAATGAGGTCATCACCCTGGTCAAGGACACCTCTCTGGCCCGGATCATCAGCGTGTATGAGCTCATCTGGGCCGGTGAATCCTTCATTAAAAAGGGTCTTTTGTGGCCGCTGTTCTACACCGGTGCTTTCTATCTGATCTTCAACGGTCTGCTGACCGTGCTGTTCGCCAAGATCGAAAAGAAACTAAACTACTATCGAGGTTAAGCTATGGCATTACTGCAGGTTGAAAATATTAAAAAGCGCTTCGGCAGCACCCAAGTCCTGAAGGGTGTCAGCTTTACCCTGGAGAAAGGGCAGGTGCTGGCCATCATCGGCTCCTCCGGCAGCGGCAAGACCACCCTTTTGCGGTGTCTGAATTTTCTGGAGACCCCCGACGAGGGAGAAATCTCCGTAAACGGCAAGCCTCTGCTGAATTTGGGGCAGACCTTGACGGAAGAACAGGTTCGGAAAAACCGGCTGCATTTCGGTCTGGTATTCCAGAACTTCAATCTGTTCCCCCACTACAATGTGCTGGAAAATGTGACCCTTGCGCCCACACTGCTGAACACCGACACTCCGGAGCGGATCAAGGCCCACGCCATGGAGCTGCTGGATCAGGTGGGTCTTGCCAACAAAGCCCAGGCGTACCCTTATCAGCTCTCCGGCGGTCAGCAGCAGCGGGTGGCCATTGCCCGGGCCTGGGCCATGCACCCGGAGGTGCTGTGCTTTGACGAACCCACCTCCGCACTGGACCCGGAGCTCACCGGCGAGGTGCTGCGGGTGATCAAGGGGCTAAAGGGCGAGGATCGGACCATGATCGTGGTCACCCACGAAATGGAGTTTGCAAAAAGTGTGGCAGATGTGGTAATCTATATGGCAGATGGTGTCATTGAAGAAATGGGCACGCCGGAGCAGGTTTTCGAATATCCCAAGAGTGAGAAGACCCGTGCATTTTTACAGGGTTTTCAAGAACATTTTTAACAGGAGGGGCGTCCTATGGAGAAATCTGAGAAGATCAATGCGCTTTACCGCATTATCGCCGATCTGACCACACCCGAAGAATGTCAGCAGCTTTTTGATGACCTTTGCACGAAAAAAGAGGTGGAGAAAATGGCTGAGCGGATCTATGCCGCCAAGCTGCTGCTGGAGGGGAAGACCTACAATCAGGTGATCTCCCAGACGGACATCTCCTCTGCTACCTTGAGTCGTGTCTCCCGGTGCGTTCAGTACGGGGAAGGCTATGCAAAATTTTTAAAAGATAAATAAGCCACAGAGGGCGTGTTGTGTGCACGCCCTCCGCTTTTTGCCTGTAGTGTTCACAAAAATGTCGAAGTTTGTTTTCAATCCCGTCACCTGCTGTTCAAACCTTCCCGATAGGATAACAGTACGGAAGCTGCTTCAACCGTGAGGAGCAGCTGCCGTTTCGTAGATCCTCTTTTCTATCTCTCTTCTTTTTATACCTCAGGCAGAGAAAACCGGTCGCTGTGCGGCCGGTTTTCTTTTCAGTAATTGGCGCCCGATGCCAGATCCACGATTGCCTCCGCCAGCACCTCCGCCGCCCGCAGGGCCTGCTGCCGGGTATTTCCGGCGCTGCCCACCTCTACCAGTAGAGCGCCCGGGGACAGGTCCTGATTGAACCGCTGGCTTCGCAGGTTCACCGGCCGGCAGATCCCGGGACACAGCCGCTGCAGCTGCAGCTGCAGCTTGACCCCCAAGGCCAGATTCTCCTGCCAACCCGGGTGCTCCAGACCGCCGTAATCCGTGCCTACCACCAGCATTAATTTTGCCACCGATGGGTCAGGGGCTGCCGACCCCACCTGATTTCCGGCGGCATCCTCGTAGGCGTCCCGGTGCAGATCCAGCACCAGCCGAATGGTGGGATATTGGGCAAGGTATGCCTGCACCGCCTGCCGGCTGGATACATAGGCATCGTTATAGGAGGGCTGATCGTGGAGGGTGCGGTCATGGATCACAGAAATCCCCGCGCTTGTAAGCCGTTCTGCCACCAGCGCCCCCACAGATACCATATTATAGTCCGTATCCAAGGTGCGGTAATCCGCAGATTCCATGTACCCCTCTGTGTTTTCATAGCTCTCCGAGCCGTGGGAGTGGAGGATCAGCACCTGTGGGCCATCGGCGTACAGATCCCACTCCAGGGGCGCCGCGATCAGCGCCTCCACATCCACAGGACAGGAAACCCCGGACAGCTCCAGCAGTTGGGCATCTGTCTGGGAAAATACCTCAGGGATCGATTCCGTATAGGTGGCCGGTGGCTCAGTCTGTTCCGGCTGTGGCGCTTCCTGCTCCGTCGGCTCCGAGAAGGTCACACACACCGGCCGTATGGCATAGCCTGTCTCCAGAAACAGCAGCAGAGAGGTCAGGGAAGGCGTTGTGAGAAAATCCGCCATCTGCCCCGGCAGCGGAGAGGAAAGCAACCGGATTACCAGCGCCAGCACTACCAGCCCGGCGCTCATCCGCAGTACTTTTTGTTCCATAGCCCCTCCTTTGCTGAAAAGAGCAGTGGGAGATTCTCCTCCCACTGCTCTCTCTTTTTTTCTTATGTTTCGGGTTTTTTCCACTTGGGTCGACTCCGCAGCTGCACCCGCAGATCCTTGAAAAAGTCTGTCATCAGGCGCTGGGATTCCTCCTCCAGCACCCCCCACTGTACCTGAGGGTGGTGGTTAAAATCCATGCTGAATAGATCGCACACCGAGCCGCAGGCGCCGCACTTTTCATCCTTCGCGCCCACCACCACTGTGGGAATCCGGGCATTGATGATCGCCCCGGCGCACATGGGGCAGGGCTCTAAGGTCACATACAGGGTGCAATCCCACAGTCGCCAGCCGCCTAAGTTGCGGCAGGCATCGCTGATGGCCTCGATCTCCGCATGGCCCAGGGCGGTTTTTGCCGTCTCCCGGCGGTTTCTGCCCCGGCCCACGATCCGGTCACCCCGGACGATGACGCAGCCTACGGGTACTTCTCCCTCTGCGGCCGCTTCTCTGGCCAAGTCCAAAGCCGCCTGCATAAACGCATTGTGTTCCATCTGCACCCCTCCTTGTTGGAGATAGTATACAAAATCGGTGGGTGCCCGTCAAGTATACCACCTGTTTTCTGCGAAACAAACAGAAATCCCGCCCTTTTCTTTTTTGTTGCCGGGAACAACCTTGTCAAGGCCGCAAGTTCGTGGTAGAATAACAAAAATGTGTCCTTTTCCAAGGAGTATCTTATGAAGACCTTACTGCATATTTGCTGCGCGCCCTGCGCCAATCAATGTATCCGTATCCTCCGGGAGGAGGGCATCGCCATCACCGGCTTCTGGTACAATCCCAACATCCACCCCTTTACCGAGTATCGGGCACGGCGGAACTGCCTGCGGGAGTTTGCATCCACCTGCGACCTGCCTTTGATTGAGAAAAATGACTACGGCCTGCGGCCCTTTGTCCGGGCGGTGGCTGAGGATATGGAAAACCGATGCGTGAAATGCTACGAAATGCGCCTGTTTGAAACCGCAAAAACCGCAGCGGAGCAAGGCTTTGACAGTTTCACCTCCAGCCTGTTCATCAGTCCCTACCAGAATCACCAGCTGATGAAAGAGGTTGCCCAGCGGGCAGCGGAAGCCTATGGGGTCGAATTTCTGTACCGGGATTTCCGGGATGTGTTCAAGGCCGGGCAGGACTTTGCCCGGGAACAGGAATTTTATATGCAGAAGTACTGCGGCTGCGTATTTTCTGAGGAAGAGCGGTATTTGAAGAAGAGCAAAATCATCCCATAAGGAGAATTTATGAGACAAATGCAACTGATCGCCCCCTGCCTGTTCGGTCTGGAGGGCATTGCCGGCGACGAGCTTCGCCGTCTGGGTATGGAAAATGTCCGGGTGGAGGACCGGCGGGTGCTGTTTACCGGTGACGAAACAGCTCTTGCCAAAGCAAATATCTGCCTGCGCACCGGCGAGCGGATCATGATCGTGCTGGCCCAGTTTCAGGCCAAGAGCTTTGAAGAGCTGTTCCAGGGGGTGCTGCGCGCCAATCTGGAGGACTATATTCCCAAAGACGGCCAGTTCCCGGTGAAGGGTCACTGCCTGAATAGCCAGCTGATGAGCACCTCCGACTGTCAGGCCATCATCAAGAAGGCCGCCTCCCGCCGTCTGGGAGAGAAGTACGGCATCTCCTGGCTGCCGGAGACCGGCACGAAATATCAGCTCCATTTCACCATCTTAAATGATCAGGTGACCCTGTCGCTGGACACCTCCGGCCAGGGCCTGCACAAGCGGGGCTACCGGGCGGTGGGCAACGATGCCCCCCTCCACGAGACTTTGGCTGCCGGTATGATCCAGCTGACCCGATTCCGGGGGCGGGAGTTCTTCTGGGATCCCTTCTGCGGCTCCGGCACCATCCCCATTGAGGCAGCGCTGATCGCCAAGAACCGGGCGCCGGGTCTGAATCGCAGCTTTGCCGCTCAGGAATTCCCCTGGATGCCCAAGGAAGTTTGGGAGCAGGTGAAGACCGAGACCAAAGACAAGGAATTTCAGGGTAGTTACCGGATTTTGGGTTCGGACAACGACCCGGCCTGCGTTTCCCTGTCCTTTGCCAACGCCCGGAAGGCCGGGGTTGCCGACTGCGTCACCTTCAAGGACGGTGACGCCACCAAGATGAGCCTGCCCACAGACAGCGGCATTCTGGTCTGCAACCCGCCCTACGGCGAGCGGATGATGGATCAGCATAACGCCCAGCGGCTGTATGCCGCCCTGGGTCGCCATTTCAAGTACGCCAACGGCTGGAAACAGTATGTGATCACCTCCGAGCCGGAGTTTGAGCACTATTTCGGCCGCCGGGCGGATAAAAAAAGGAAGTTCTACAACGGCAAGATCAAGTGCGATTACTATATGTTCACCGACAATTCCCGGAGAAAGAAGTAAAACCATGAAGCATCTGTTTATCATCAACCCTGCCGCCGGCAGCCGCAACCGCACTGAGTACTACCGCAAGCGGATCGGGGAGGTCTGCCAGGGTCGGGATCTGGATTATAGCATTCAGATCTCCGCCGCCCCCGGCCAGTGCCGGCAGATCGCCCACCGGGCCGCCATGACCGGGGAGGAATACCGGATCTACGCCTGCGGCGGCGACGGCACTCTGAATGAGATCGTCTCCGGAGTGGCTGGCTTTCCCAACGTGGCGGTAACCATGTTCTCCGGGGGCAGCGGCAACGATTTTGCCCGGCTGTTTTCAGAGCCCGAGGCCTTCCGGGACTTGGAACGCCTGCTGGATGCGGAGGAGACCGCCTTCGACCTGATCCGCTGCAACGAGGACTACAGCCTGAACATCTGCTCTGTGGGTCTGGATGCCAGGATCGGCACGGATGTGGCCAGCTACAAGCGGATCCCTCTGCTCAGCGGTTTCCGGGCCTATGCCGTGTCCACACTGATCAATGTGCTCCGGGGCATCAGCGAGCATTATGTGGTAGAAGTCAACGGAGAAACCTTCGACGGAAAGTACACCCTGATCTGCGCCTGCAACGGCAGATACTACGGCGGCGGCTTCAATCCGGTGCCGGATGCTGACCCTGCCGACGGTAAGCTGGAGGTGCTGCTGATCGATAAAGTATCCCTGCTGAAGGTAGCGCAGGTAGTGGGCAAGTACAAAAACGGAAGGTACGCCGAGTACCCGCATCTGATTCACCATTTCTCCACAGATCGGGTGAAAATCATCTGCGACAAAACCACCCCCATCAATCTGGACGGAGAGCTGCGCATGGCGCAGGTGGTAGATATCCGTCTGGCAGAGGAGAAGGTGCGCTTTTTCTATCCCAAGGGTCTTGTGTGGCAGAAAGTGCCTGCAACCGTATAGCAAAACCGCGTGATGAAGACATTCATCACGCGGTTTCTTATTCTGCGGTTTTCAGTAGCTGCTGCATCTGCTCATGGTGCTGCTGAAGCTGCCGGGTATGATACTGTATGATTTGCTGCTCCTCCGGCTGCACCTGCTGCAAGATCCGCACGCAGGCCAGAGCGTTGAACACAACGGTTTCACATTCCTGGAACAGCTTTAGCTGTTGCTCCTGTCGGCGCAGGTGCAAAAACAGCTTCTGCTTGCTGTACTGGGTGATTCCGCTGCTGATGGCCAGCACCTGCCGGCGGATCCCCTCCAAATTGTCCTCCAGGGGTTCTCCGGCCTCCGCCAGGCGGCGGTAGTGCTGGATATCCCGATCCACTGCCTGCAATTCCTTCCGGATGAGCTTGGAGTTGTCGTAAGGGAACACCAGCATATTGATGGACAGGCCGATGGCCATACCGATGGCCGTATCCCACACACGACCGAAGGCGTACTGCCAGGGATGCAGATCCGCTTCCACAAACAGCATCACCAAAATCAAGCAGGGCATTAGGGGAGAGTAGTGGATCCGCAGCACATTATAGCCAGTGATCAGCAGCACCACGCCAATGCCGATGGCTGCCAGCTCCGGCAGCGGCAGCATTTGCAGCAGCACACCCATCACCGCCCCTACCAGCACACCCACCGTCCGGAAAATAAAGGTCTGGAACGCATCCCGGAAGGTAGGCTCCATGGTCAGCATGGCGCCCAGCATGGCAAATATCAGCCGGGAATCGGTGGCGCCGTAGGCTTCTGCCACCGCCATAGCCAGCACCACAGCCACCGCAGTTTTCACGGTTCGCAGACCGATATGGGGTTTTTGCATTTGCAGATGCATAGGGTTTCTCCTTTAGAATACGTGCTTTTTCAAACGGTCCATTGCCGCCTGCACCCGGGACAGGGGCAGCGCCAAATTCACCCGGATATGGTATGCCCCATGGAAGGGGCGGCCATCCTGCCAGCCTACGCCCACATCCCAGCCGGCTTTCAGCAGCTGGCCCACATCCTTGCCGTTGGCCTTGCACCAATCCTCACAATCCAAAAACAGCATATAGGTGCCTTGGGGACGACTGACCCGGATGCCAGGGAAATTCGTTTCAATAAACTCGCAGGCATAGCGAACATTTCCGGCGATCACTTCCCGCAGCTGATCCACCCATGCCTCACCCTCCGGCCGGTAGGCACCCAGCAGGGCATGCATGGACAACACATTCATGGAATTGTAGTGGGACAGCGAAGATTGCTTATCGTGCCGGTGGCGCAGGGCTTCATTGTAGATAATATGATAGCTGCCCACAAGGCCTGCTAAGTTAAAGGTCTTGGAGGGAGCATACAGGGCAACCGTCCGGTCTCTGGCATCATCGCTGACGCTCTGGGTAGGGATATGCCGGTGACCGTCCAGAATAATATCGCTCCAGATCTCATCGGAGACCACATTTACATCGTACTTTCGGAACAGCTCCATAGCCTGCTCCACTTCCCAGCGCTCCCAGACCCGGCCGGTGGGGTTATGGGGAGAGCAGAATACCGCTGCGTGGATCTTGTGGGTCTTCAGCTTTTCCTCCATATCCGCAAAGTCCATCCGCCAGACGCCCTCTGCGTCCTGCTGAAGCGCAGAGTGGATCAGCTTATAACCGGCGTTTTCCAGACTTCCGGTGAAACCCACATAGGTAGGGGAATGTACCAGGATCTTATCGCCGGCAGAGCAGAATACACCCATGGCGCTGACCACACCGCCCAGCACACCGTTCTCATAGCCGATATGCTCCGGACGCAAGTCCTGCACCCCGTTGCGGGTCTGCTGCCAGCGGATGATGGCAGCATAGTATTCCTCCCTGGGGGTGAAATATCCAAAGGCCGGGTGGGAAAGCCTTTGCTGCATAGCCTGTGTAATGGTGGGCAGCACCGGGAAATTCATATCCGCCACCCACATGGGGATCAGGTCAAAGCCTTCCTTAGGGGTACCGGGGGCGGAGGTGCCGGGACACCCTACCATATCCACGGCGATGGCATCTTTGCCCCGACGGTCCATGATGGTTGTAAAATCGTATTGCATGGCAGAACGCTCCTTTTGTCTTTTTTTGTATTCTATCACATTTGCGACCATTCGGAAAGGGGTAGCAGAAAAAACCCGGATGCTGCGGCATCCGGGGGATTGTATTTGCGCAAGGCGATCAGTCCATGACCTGCATGACCTTACCGCAGCAGCGGGGGATCACCTCGCCCTTCTTCACTTCCAGAATCTTGTGGCATATTTCGCAGTAGACCCGGCAGTCTTTCTCTGCCCGAACCACCAGGGATGAAAACAGAGACTGTTCCATAGGGCGCTCCTTTACTTGTGCATAATTTCAGAGATCGCCGCCAGAATCTTATCATGGCAGCCGCCGCAGCCGGTGGAGCAATGGGTCGCCTGCTGCACATGGGCAAAGGTTTCCTCTACATCTTCAAACCGGGCGCAATGGTGCAGGGCATCCTCCACATCAAAGTAGGTCACCTGCTTGCAGTTGCAAATGGTATAGTTTTCCATAATAAATCCGCCTTTCTACAGCGTGTCTGTTTCTTTGCAGTTATTATAGCTTTTGCAGGAACGGATGTCAACTTTTTAACAGAAAGGAATCGGCATATTGCTGGGGAGCTTCACAAGGTAAGCGTCATACTTTCTCACGGTTGAGAAAGTATGCGCATTGTTTGGACAAATTGTTGTGTTGCCTCCGGCGGGTAACTTTCTTGTTCCGGCAAGAAAGTCACCAAAGAACCGGCTTAAGGGGTCAGCTCGAGCTCCCGCTCGACACGCCGTGCCCCTTAAGAATCCCCCAGGCCCTTCTGTATCGGTGCGCAGGAATGTTTCAGCTAACATTTGGCGCTAATAACACACGCGGAAAACAGCCAACGTTCTCCAAAGCGCACCCTTTTATAAGGGGATTCCAAAGGGGAAAGCGCAGAAAGGCCCATTTGTTCTCCGTGTTTGTGTGCTTTCCCCTTTGGTCGTGGGAAGGGTCCGGGAAACCTACGAAACGTTTCCCGGCGGCTCTTTGCATACTTTCTCGCCGGTGAGAAAGTATGGTGCTCTCACGAAAGGCGGACGGGCACTGCCCGCCCCTACAATCTTTTCTGGTCGACCGGCTTTACTTTTTCAAATTGCCGTGGTAGAATGAATGTACCACACAAACCGAATAATTGTGCTCGAACAGGGAGAGTTTACCTTGGTAAAAGGTACTCTCCTTATCTCCCTGTGCGAGCAGAAGGATGGTTTGTGTGGTAACAAGCGAGGGGAGTACTTTTTCGGCACACCCTCCGGGGTGTGCTTTTTTAATACAAAGGAGAATGAAATGAAGGACACAATCCGAAGACAGCGTTTGCATCAGCTTGCCGAGCAGGATTCGATCTATCTTAGTTGGAAAAGTAGCTTTGAGAATACCTCCGAAAAATTTCACGACTTTGCAATGCAGTGTCCCGAGGATGTCCGCAGTTTTCTTTACGGCTATGCCGTCTTTGGACGAATGATGATGCAGCGCATGCTGAATCTGGCGTGCAGCTATATGGAATTTCCTGACGAAAAGCAATAAAAGGAGCGGCAAAGCCGCTCCTTTTGTGCTTATAGATGCTTACTTGAAATATCTTTCAAGTAATCCTTTCAAGGCAACACCATGTCGGGCCTCATCGCGTGCCATTTCATGCACAGTATCATGGATGGCGTCCAGGCCATTCTTCTTGGCACAGGAGGCCAGGTCGAACTTGCCCTGGGTTGCGCCGAACTCGCAGTCCACACGCCATGCCAGGTTGTCCTTGGTGGTAGCCTTCATGTTGGGCTCCAGGTCCTCACCCAGCAGCTCAGCAAACTTGGCAGCGTGCTCAGCCTCTTCCCAAGCAGCCTTTTCCCAGTACAGACCCACTTCGGGGTAGCCTTCCCGGTGTGCGATGCGGGCCATACACAGGTACATACCAACCTCGGAGCACTCGCCGTTGAAGTTGGCCATCAGCTGATCGAAGATGTACTTCTTGTCCTCTTCGGAGATGTCGGGGTTGTTCTTGACGGTCTGGCCGTAAACGCCGTACTCGTGAACGGCAGCCAGCTTCTGCTCACCCTTCTGCTCCACGAACTTGGAAGCGGGAACCTTGCATACGGGGCACTTGAAATCAGCTGCCAGCTCATCGGCAGTGTGAACATACCCACAAACGGAACAAACAAACTTCTTCATAAAAAATTTCCTCCAAAATTTTGGTTTTAATTGTATTTTTTTATTTTATGTTTGATTGGGGACTTTCCCAGAAATTACTCCTGAACTTCCTCGAACTGGTCGGGACCGACGCCGCACAGGGGGCACTCGTAATCCTCGGGCAGCTCATCGCCTTCGTAAATATAATCGCAAACGGTGCAAACATACTTCTTCATGCGGTTTCTCCTCCTTTCTCTTGCTTTTTCACGCAGGATGCACACTGACCCACAAAGGTCAGCTGGCACACATTGATGTGCCCGCCGGTTTGGGCTGTCACCTTCTGGTTTAGCTCCTCCGGCACTTGGATCTGGGGCAGGTCTGTCACCGCCTCACAGCCGGTACAGACGAAATGCACATGGGGGCAGGTGTTGCCGTCGAACCGCTCCACTCCGTTCACCGCGCCTAGGCTGATGATCTCGCCCTTCTGCTTAAACATGGACAGGTTTCGGTATACCGTACCCAAAGACAGGTCCGGAAATTCCGGTTTCAGGTGATTGAACACCATTTCCGCGGACGGATGGCTGTCTGTGCTACGCAGGTAAGACAGGATCGCGTTGCGTTTTTTGAAGTGTTTCTTTACCGTATCCACAGCACCGCTCCTTTCTGAATGAGAACGTTTCTTATTTACATCTGCAGTATAACATACGGTTTTCTATTTGTCAATAGGAATTATTCTTATTTTCAAAAAATTTTTATTGGGGGCTATCTTCTCCAAATTTCTTGCATTTATGGCAAAATTCGTTATAATATAATGTATAAACCAGTATTGGGGGTGCTTTTATGGAGGGAACAACATCGGCTTACCGGGGTTGTCTGCTGGGTCTTGCGGTAGGGGATGCCTTGGGATATACCGTTGACGACAAATCCCTGTCCCAGATCCGGGAGAGCTACGGTCCCAACGGCCTGCTGGGCTATGACCTGCAGGAGGCGGAGTATGCCATGGTCACCTCCTACACCCAGATCGCCGCCTATTTGGGCAACGCCCTGCTGCTGGGGGTCTCTCGGGGAAAAAGCGACCACATGCGCTATGTGAAGCTGGGTCTGCGGGAATGGACCCGGAGTCAGCAGTTCTACCGGGATCCGGAGGTCAGCTACTGCTGGATAGCCAAGTGTCCCCAGTTCCGCCGCCGCCACTGCCGAGATGCTCGTATGCTGGACAACCTACGGCTGGAGGCCTATGGCACCCCCGAAGCCCCCAAAAATGACAACAGCGCCCCCGGTGCCATCACCGCTGCCGTAGCGGTGGGCATGTTCTACAATCATCGCCGGCTGACCCCGGAGCAGGTGGGAACGCTCACCTCCCAGATCGTCGCCCTGACCCACGGCAATCCCGAGGCGTTTTTAACCGGCGTGGTGCTGGCCTATACCATCGCCGGCATCCTGCAGGAGCCGGAGCACCCCCTTGCAACCCAGTTTGAGCAGGCTATCCGCGCCATGGACGGCCAGTTCCGTGCCCGGTTTCCTGTGGCAGAGGATCTGGCCCAACAGCTGCGGGGGGCCATCGCTCTGGCCCGGTCAGACACCCTGAGCACGGAGGAGGGCATGGAGCAGCTTGGTTGTCTGGATACGGCCGGTTGTCTTGCCGGAGCGATTTTCGCCTGCCTGCGCAATTCGGAGGATTTTGACGCTGCGATGATCACCGCGGTGAATCACTCCGGTTACAGCGCCGCGGTGGGCGCCATCACCGGCGCAGTGCTGGGCGCCCGACTAGGCGAGGAGGCGCTGCCGGAGTTCTATCTGGAGTCTCTGGAGTGCGCGCCTGTGCTGCGGGTGCTGGCGGAGGATCTGGCCTGCGGCACGCCGGCGCTGGGTCTTTTTGACGATGCCTGGGATCACAAATATGTGCAGGGTCTGCCCCCGGAGGGGATCTGTTGACAGGATACTGGGGAAATTTGCGAAAAATTACCGGAAAAACCTGTGCTTTTTTCCGGATTCCCTCTTGCAAAACCATTTTTTTGTGGTATAATACCCATGTAAGTTGGATTTGACATTTGGAAAGAGAGGGGTTCGCCCCTCTCTTTTTTGAATGTTTTATGAAAGGAAGGTCATGCTTTGAAAGTAACAGATCTGGTTACCCAGTTTGCCCAACCCATCGTGGAGGCAAACGGCTGCAGCCTTTGGGATGTGGAATATGTGCGGGAAGGCTCTGAGCGGTTTCTGCGGGTCTACATCGATAAGGACGGCGGTGTCGACATTGAGGACTGTGAGAGAATCCACCGGGCTATCGATCCGGTACTGGATCAGCAGGACCCCATCGCAGAGAGCTATCATTTCGAGGTGTGCTCTGCCGGTCTGGAACGGCCGCTGAAGCGTCCGGCGGATTTTGACCGGTTTATGGGCAGCCCTGTTTTGGTGAAGCTGTACCGGCCCAGAAACGGGCTGAAGGAAATTCCCGGTATCCTCCGGGGCTACGAAGATGGCCGGGTCACGGTAGAAGCCGGCAAGGAAACCATCACTTTTGAAAAATCCCAGGTCGCTCTGGTGCGGCTGCGAGTAGAATTTTGACAGGAGGAAACAGAACAACAATGGCACAGAGAAAAACAAAGAAGAACGAAGCTCCCCAGGTAGATATCGGCGCAGAGATTTTCGCCAGCCTGCGGGATTTGGAAAAAATCAAGGGCATCCCCGTTGCCTACATGGTTGAGCGGCTGAAGCAGGCGCTGACCAACGCCTACCGGAAGGACCGGGAGGATCACCGGGATATCCCCGCCGAGAATGTGGTGGTGGATCTGAGTGAGAAGGGCCTTTCCATGCATCTGGTGAAGACCGCTGTGGAAGAGCTGGAGGACTCCGCTGTGGAGATCCACATCGACACCGCCCGCCACTACAACCCCGATGTACAGCCCGGCGAATCTGTGATCATCCCCGTGGATATCCAGAAATTCGGCCGCATCGCTGCCCAGACCGCCAAGCAGGTGGTGATCCAGGGCATCCGGGAGGCTGAGCGGGGCGCCATCTACGAGAGCTACTCCTCCAAATCTCAGGAGCTGCTCACCGGCACTGTGCTGCGGCTGGATCCCACCGGCGATATCTTCGTCCGTCTGGGTCAGGGTAACGAGCAGCACGATGCTGTTCTGCGCACCAGCGAGCAGATCCCCGGCGAATACTATGAGCCCGGCGATCTGATCCGGGTGTATGTGCTGGAAGTCCATAAGGCTACCCGCGGTCCTCTGGTTCACGTCTCCCGCACCCACCCCAATGTGGTGCGCCGTCTGTTCGAGCTGGAGACCCCTGAAATCGCCGACGGTCAGGTAGAAATTCGCAACATCGCCCGGGAAGCCGGCTCCCGCAGCAAGATCGCTGTCCGGGCCGCTATGGAAAATGTGGATCCCGTGGGCGCATGCGTCGGTCCTCGCGGCGGCCGTGTGGGTGCCGTGGTGGAAGAGCTGAACGGCGAGAAGATCGACATTGTGGTTTGGAGCGAGGATCCCTGCGAGTATGTGAAGGCAGCCCTCAGCCCCGCCGATGTGGTCAGCGTGGAGATGGATCCCCTGAATCCCAAGGCCTGCCGCGTGGTAGTTCCCGACGATCAGCTGAGTCTGGCCATCGGCAAGGAGGGTCAGAACGCCCGTCTGGCTGCCCGGCTCACCGGCTTTAAGATCGATATCAAGTCTGTCAGCGCAGCTGCAGAGGCTGAATAACCCGGATATACAGGAGGGAATGCTATGCAAAAGAAGATCCCTCAGCGGCAATGTATGGGTTGTCGAGAGCGAATGGCAAAAAAAGAGCTGATACGAGTCGTCCGGGGTACGGACGGCGTTGTCAGCCTGGACTTTTCCGGCAAGCTTAACGGCCGGGGCGCATATATCTGCCCCAACCCCGACTGTCTGAAAAAGGCCATTAAGGCCAAATCTCTGGAACGGAGTCTGGAAGTTCCCATTCCCCAGCAGGTTTATGACCGGCTGGAAAAGGAAATGGAGGACGGCCTGGATGGATAAAGCCTTGAATTATCTGGCGCTGGCCCGGAAAGCGGGCAGGATCGAGCTGGGAGAAGAGCCGGTGGGCGCTGCTGCAAGAGCCCAGAAGGCTCGGCTGGTGGTGGTGGCACAGGATGCCACCGATCACACCCGCCGAAGAGCCGCCAGCTTCGTTGCAGGAACCGAGCAAATCGTTTTGACCGTTCCGTTTACCAAAGACCAGCTGGGTCAGGCCGTAGGCCGCTCCAGCCTGGCTCTGGCCGCATTTACCGACCCGGCGCTGGCACTGGCCTTTATAAAGAGCCTGGGTCAGCCCGACCGTTACCTGGCCGAACTGGCAAGTCTGGAGAAGCGCACCCAGCGCATCCGGCAGCGTCAGCAGGAGGCCAAAGCCCATGAGCGGAACAAGACCAGGGGCTTCAAGGGTACGGCCAGGAAGGAACATTGATTATGGAGGTGCATTTCGAATATGAGTTTAGTGAAGTATCGTTTAAAGGAAGTGGCTGCCGACCTTGGTCTGCCCGCCAAGGAGATCACGGAGGTCGTTTCCAAGTTTTTTGAAAAACCCAAGTCCACCACCCAGGTGCTCACCGATGAAGAGCTGAATGTGGTGTTTGACTACATTACCCAGACCCACCAGATCGATTCTCTGGAGGTGGTCTTCGCTGTGCAGCCTGCCCCCAAGGCGGAAGTACCCAAGGAAGAAAAGCCCGTCGAGGCAAAGCAGGCGCAAAAGACTGTCACCCAGCAGCCCAAGACAGAGCAAAAACCCGCTGCTGCCCAGCAGCCCAAGACAGAACAGAAGCCTGCCAAGCCCGCAGAGCCCGAGCGCAGAAGAGAGCGCCGGGTGGTGGATACCTCCGCTGTGCAGGTGAATACCCGCCGTTTTGATGATGTGGATAACCTGGTCTCCGAGCGTGTCCAGAATTATCAGGGCGGCAAGCAGAAGTTTGGTAAGAAGGGTCAGCAGCAGAACAGCAAAAAGGACAACAAATTCAAGGGCAACAAGGCCCGCAACGAGGAGCAGGAGAAGCTGCGCCGTCTGCAGATGGAAGTGGCCCGGAAGGCTCCCGTTACCGTTAAGATCCCTGACGAGATCACCGTTGGCGAGCTGGCTTCCCGGATGAAGAAGACCGCCAGCGAGGTCATTAAGCTACTGATGAAGAACGGTGTTATGGCCGGTCTGAACCAGACCATTGATTTCGACACTGCCGAGTTTGTGGCTACTGAGCTGGGCTGCAAGGTAGAGAAGGAAATTACCATCACCATCGAAGAGCGGATCTTCGACGATCACGAAGACACCGCCGAAGAGCTGCAGGGCCGCGCCCCCGTTGTGGTGGTTATGGGTCACGTTGACCACGGTAAGACCTCCACACTGGATGCTATCCGCAACACCTCCGTCACCGCCGGAGAGGCCGGCGGCATCACCCAGCACATCGGTGCTTACACCGTCGAATGCAACGGCCAGCCCATCACCTTCCTGGATACCCCCGGCCACGCAGCCTTTACCTCTATGCGTGCCCGTGGCGCTAAGTCCACCGACATCGCCATTCTGGTGGTGGCTGCCGACGACGGCATCATGCCCCAGACCGTTGAATCCATCAACCACGCCAAGGCGGCAAATGTGCCCATCATTGTGGCTATCAATAAGATGGATAAGCCCGAGGCCAACCCCGACAAGATCAAGGAACAGCTGACCAAATACGACCTGGTGCCGGAAGAATGGGGCGGCGATACCATTATTTGTCCCATTTCCGCCAAGACAGGTATGGGTCTTGATAATCTGCTGGAGATGGTGCTGCTCACCGCTGAGGTGCAGGAGCTGAAGGCTAACCCCAACCGCCGTGCCAAGGGTACGGTCATCGAGGCCCGTCTGGACAAGACCCGTGGCCCCATCGCCACCTTGCTGGTGCAGAACGGCACGCTGAATCAGGGCGATATCCTCATCGCCGGCACCGCCGTGGGCCGTGTCCGTGTGATGACCAACGATAAGGGCCGCACCGTGAAGACCGCCGGTCCTTCCATCCCTGTGGAGATCACCGGCCTTGCAGAAGTGCCCGCTCCCGGCGACGAATTCAATGTGGTTACCGACGAGCGTATGGCCAGAGAGCTGGTTGAGCAGCGGAAGCAGGCTGCCAAGGATGCCGCCGCCAACGCCATGCAGAAGGTGACCCTCGACAACCTGTTCGCTAAGATGCAGGAAGGCCAGATGAAGGAACTGTCCCTGATCGTCAAGGCCGATGTGCAGGGTTCTGCCGAAGCTGTGAAGGCCTCTCTGGAGAAGATCTCCAACGAGGAGGTGCGGGTGCGAGTCATCCACACCGGTGTAGGCGCTATCAACGAGTCTGATATTCTGCTGGCTTCCACCGCCGGCGCTATCATGGTGGGCTTTAATGTCCGTCCCGATGCTGGCGCCCAGGCATCCGCCCAGAGAACCAATGTGGATATGCGGTTCTACCGGGTCATTTACGACGCCATTGATGAGATCGAAGCCGCCATGAAGGGCATGCTGGCTCCCAAGTTCGAGGAAGTGGTCATCGGCCACGCCGAGGTCCGCCAGACCTATAAGGTCTCCGCGGTGGGTACGGTCTGCGGCTGTATGGTCAAGGACGGCAAGATCACCCGGGATGCGCAGGTGCGGATCCTGCGGGATAACATCGTCATCCACGAGGGCGAGGTTGGCTCTTTGCAGCGGTTTAAGGACGCTGTCAAGGAAGTTGCCGCCGGCTATGAGTGCGGCATGAGCATCGTCAAGTTCAACGATATCAAGGAAGGCGACGTATTCGAGTGCTTCACCATGCAGGAAGTTAAGAGATAATCCACCCCAGCCGTGCCGCGACCCGGCACGGCTGACGCACTATTACACCACGAAGGAGTGTAAATACTATGGCATCCAATCGAATCGGAAGAATCAACGAAGAGATTCAGAAAGAACTGTCCTCTGCCCTGCGGAATCTGAAGGATCCCAGAGTGCAGGATACCATGATCTCCATCACCCGGGTGGAGGCCACCCCCGACCTGCGTTACGCCAAGATCTATGTGAGCTTCCTGCAGGAGGAAAAGGCAAAAGACGCCCTAAAGGGTCTCAAATCCGCCGGCGGCTACCTGCGCCGGGAGCTGGGACAGGCGCTGAATCTGCGGTACACCCCGGAGCTGGTGTGGGAGCAGGACGATTCCATCGTCTACGGCGCAAAAATGCTGAAGCTGATCAACTCACTTGAGGTAAAGGCCGATGACGAAGAGCAGTAATGTGGCCCAATGGCTTATGGAGCGGGATCACTTTGCCATCATCTCCCATCGCCGCCCCGACGGAGATACCTTGGGTTCTTCTGCCCTGTTGTGCAGAGGTCTTCGGCAGCTGGGTAAAACCGCCCATATTCTCCGCAACCCGGAGATCACCCCCAAATATGCCCACCTCCACCAGGGTCTGACCAAGGACGCCCCGGAGGATGGGGATACCCTGGTCTGCGTGGACGTGGCCGCCCCCAGAATGCTGCCGGACTGCTTTGCAGACCTGCCAATTTCTCTGCGGATCGACCACCACGAGGGAGCCCAGTCCTTTACGGAGGAGGCTTGGGTCTGCCCGGAGGCTGCCGCCTGCGGCGAGCTGATTTTTGAAGTGCTGACCCAAATGGGCGTGCGTCTGGATGTAGCTATGGCCGAAGCCCTCTACACCGCCGTGTCCACGGACACCGGCTGTTTCCGCTATGCCAACACCACCGCCAACACCTTCCGGGTAGCGGCGGAGTGTGTGCAGGCAGGCGCGGATGTATTTCTCATCAATCAGGCCCTGTTTGAGACCAATTCTCTGGGCCGTTTACGGCTGCAGGGCTGGATCACCGAAAATGCCCTGTTCTTCGGGGACAACACCATGGTCATTTGCCCCATCCCCAAGGCCACCGAGGAGGCGCTGGGTCTAAGCGAGGACGATATGGAGAATATTTCAGGCTTCCCCCGGTCCATTGAGGGGGTCAAAATAGCCGCCACCCTGCGGGAAGAAGGGGAAAACCGGATGAAGCTCTCTGTCCGGGCAGTGCCCGGTTATGATGCCACCGCTGTTTGCGCCCGTTTTGGAGGCGGCGGACATAAGGGTGCTGCAGGTGCTACTCTTCACATGTCTATGCAGGAGGCTGTCCGGGCGCTAAAGCCGGTTATGGAAGAACTTCTGTAATGTTCCTACAGAAAAGAGAGACACTATGGATGGAATTGTAATTGTAGACAAGCCCCAGGGCTGGACCAGCCAGGATGTGACCGCCAAGCTGCGGGGCGTGTTTCAGACCCGGCGGATCGGTCACGGAGGTACACTGGATCCTATGGCCACCGGGGTGCTGCCGGTATTCGTAGGGCGGGCCACCCGGGGGGTGGAGTTCTTTGAACACGCCCGGAAGACCTACGAGACGGTTTTGCAGCTGGGCATCACCACGGACACCGAGGACATCACCGGCACAGTCTTGGAAGAAAAGCCGGTAAGCATTACCCCCGAACAGGTAGAAACTGTTCTTTCCCAATTCCGGGGCGAGATCCAGCAGATCCCCCCTATGTACTCTGCCATTAAGATCGGCGGCAAAAAGCTCTACGAACTGGCCCGGCAGGGCAAGGAAGTGGAACGCTCCCCCAGGACCATCACCGTATACTCCCTGGACCTGCTGGGTATGGAGGGCAATACCCTCCGGCTGCAGGTGCATTGCTCCAAGGGCACTTATATCCGCACTCTGTGCAAGGATATCGGCGCTGCCCTTGGCTGCGGCGGTTGTATGGCAGCGCTCCGGCGGACAAGCGCCGGGGAATACACCCAAGAAGATGCCATCGCCCTTTCTGACCTGATTGAAAGCGACGACCCTGCTCAGTACCTGCGAGGGGTGGATACGCTGTTCACGGAACATCCAGCCATTACCCTCACCGAAAAGCAGGCGCTGCGCTGCCGCAACGGCAATCGCTTTTCCATCGCTCTGGAGGACGGTACCTACCGGGCCTATGACCAAAACGGGGAATTTCTAATGCTGGCAAAGGTAGATAGCGGCGTTATGTCAACTATCAAGAGCTTTTTCGCCCTGTAAGCGAGGTTTCTATGAATAAGAAAATTTTTGCCCTGGGCTTTTTTGACGGGGTGCATTTGGGCCATCAGGCGCTGCTGGCCGCCTGCCGCCGCTTGGCGGAGGCACGAGATTGCGAACCTGCGGTTTTGACCTTCGATATTGCCCCGGCGGCAATTTTGCAGGAAACGCCGCCCCATATGCTCAACACCCTGGGGGATCGACTGGCGCTGCTGCGGCAGTACGGAATGGATTGCATTACGGTGTATCCGGCAAATGCCCGGACCCTGTCCGTTTCTTGGCAGGATTTTCTGGAGGATCTGCTGCGACAGGGCGCAGCCGGCTTTGTCTGCGGCAGCGATTACCGGTTCGGCCACAAAGGCGCGGGAAATTCCCAAATTCTCCGGGATTTCTGCGACGAAAAAGGACTTCCCTGCGTGATCGTGCCGGAGCAGACCCTGGACGGAGAAAAAATCTCCTCCACCCGGATCCGCGCCCTGCTGGAGCAAGGGCAGATTCAGGAGGCCAACCGGCTTCTGGGACATCCCCACATTCTTACCGGCACAGTGGTTTCCGGGCAGCAGCTGGGCCGCACCATTGGCATCCCCACGGCAAATTTGCTGTTTCCGGCAGATTTGCTGATTCCCAAATTCGGCGTATACGCCTGCAAGGTTACTGTGGACAACCGGACTTATCCGGCCGTTACCAACATCGGCACCCGGCCTACTGTAGGCGGAAATTCTGTGACGGCGGAGGCGTTTTTACTGGATTTTTCCGGGGATCTGTACGGAAAACCGTTGCAAATCGCCTTTTACGCCTTCCTCCGTCCGGAGAAAAAATTCTCGGATCTTGAGGAATTGAAAGAAGAAATTCTGAAAAACGCCCGGCAGACCCGGGAATTCTTTGAAAAAAGTGAATAAAAGTACTTTACTTTTCAAAAAATCCGTGATATCATAGTCGGGCTGGCTATGTCCGGCGATGAATTTACCCGTTGCTCAGTTGTGGGAGAAACCCAAAATGGATTCCACTGACCCCTACTTGGCTCTCGGGAATTATATTGTAAAGGTGGAAAACACAATGATCCTGAAGGAAAAAAAGACCCAGGTAATCCTGGAAAACGCAACCCATGAAGGCGATACCGGTTCTCCCGAAGTCCAGATCGCTATCCTGACTGCCCGTATCAACGAGCTGACCGATCACCTGCGCACCCACAAGCACGACAACCACTCCCGTCGTGGCCTGCTGATGATGGTTGGTAAGCGCCGCAAGATGCTGGACTATCTGGCACACAAGGACATCAACCGTTACCGTGCTCTGATCGCCAAGCTGGGTATCCGTAAGTAAGTTCAATGGAAAGGGCGACGCAAGTCGCCCTTTTTATCCACCCCGCACACAGTACACCATCGGGAGACTCTTTAGCTGTTGATTGAGCTGTCGAACTGTCGACGGTTGAATCAAGAGCTAAACCTCCCGAACCAACAAAACTATAGGAGGTTACATCTATGATTACCCGCAAACAGTATCCCAACCATCATGTGTATGAGATGGAGATCGGTGGCCGTCCCTTCACCGTAGAGACCGGTAAGGTGGCTGAGCTGGCCAACGCTGAGTGCATCTGCCGCTACGGCGACACCGTGGTTCTGACCACCTGCACCTGCAACCCCATCCCCAAGGCAGGCATCGACTACTTCCCTCTGACCATCGAGTTCGAAGAGAGAATGTACGCCGTGGGCCGTATCCCCGGCTCTTTCAACCGTCGTGAGGGCAAGCCCTCCGAGCGTGGCATGCTGAACAGCCGGATCATCGACCGCCCCATGCGTCCTCTGTTTGATGAGGAGCTGCGCAACGACACCGTAGTCACCTGCACCGTTCTGGCCAACGACTATGAGAATCCTGTGGAGATCGTTGCTTCTCTGGGCGCTTCCATCGCCATCGCATCTTCCGATGTGCCCTGGAACGGACCGGTTGCCACCACCAATGTTGCCCACGTAGGCGATAAGTATATCGTGAACCCCTCCGCTGAGGAGCGGGATGCCTGCGACTGCTTCGTATGCATTTCCTCCACCTTCGAGAAGGTGGTCATGATCGAGACCGAAGCCAACGAAGCTCCCGAAGCCGTTGTCTATGAATCCATCCGGATCGCCCATGAGACCAATATGGAGATCGTGAAGTTCATCAACGGTATTGTTGCTGAGATCGGCAAGCCCAAGTTCACCTTCGAGAAGGCTGCTGTGAACCACGACCTGCTGGATGACCTGATCGCTTACGGTCTGCCCCAGATCGAGCATGCTCTGGACACCGACGACAAGAATGTCCGGGAAGAGCGCCTGACCGCTGCCCGCATCGACTTCAAGAACCAGTTCGTAGAGAAGTACGGCGAAGAAGAGTTCGAGATGCACATCGAGGTCTGCCTGTACAAGATGCAGAAGAAGGTCGTTAAGAAGTGGCTGCTGGCCGGCAAGCGCGTGGACGGCCGTGGCATGGATGAGATCCGTCCTCTGGACGCACAGGTCGGTCTGCTGCCCAGAGTCCACGGCAGCGGTCTGTTTGCCCGTGGTCAGACACAGGTGCTGTCCATCTGCACTCTGAATACCCTGTCCGCTGCGCAGAAGCTGGACACCATCTACCCCGAGGAGACCAAGCGCTATATCCACCACTACAATTTCCCCTCCTTCTCCACCGGCGAAGCAAGAGCTGCCCGCTCCACTTCCCGTCGTGAGATCGGTCACGGCGCTCTGGCTGAAAAGGCCCTGCTGCCTGTGATCCCCAGCGTTGAGGAGTTCCCCTACGCCATCCGTGTGGTTTCCGAGGTTCTGTCCTCCAACGGTTCCACCTCTCAGGGCTCCATCTGCGGCTCTACGCTGGCTCTGATGGACGCCGGTGTGCCCATCAAGCGGCCTGTTGCCGGTATTTCCTGCGGTCTGATCTCCGATCAGGAGACCGGCGAGTGGAGAACCTTTACCGACATTCAGGGTGTTGAGGACTTCCACGGCGAGATGGACTTCAAGGTTGCCGGTACTACCGAGGGTATCACCGCCATTCAGATGGACCTGAAGAATAAGGGTCTGACTATGGAGATCATCGCCGACGCTCTGGAGCGCTGCCGGGTTGCCCGTCTGGAGATCCTGGAGCAGGTGATGCTGCCCTGCATCAGCGAACCCCGTGCTGAGGTTTCCGAGTACGCACCCAAGATGCTGAGTCTGAAGATCCCCGTGGACAAGATCCGGGAAGTCATCGGTTCCGGCGGCAAGACCATCCAGAAGATCTGCGCTGACACCGGCGCTAAGGTGGACATCGATGATGACGGCTCCGTCTTCATCTCCGCTGTGGACTCTGCTGCCGCTTACGCCGCCAAGAAGATGGTGGACGACATCTGCTTCGTTCCCGAGGTTGGCAAGCTGTACTACGGCAAGGTGGTTCGCATCCTGCCCATCGGCGCATTCGTGGAGATCGCTCCCGGTCACGACGGCATGGTGCACATCTCCAAGCTGGAGAACCGCCGTGTTGAGAAGGTGGAGGATGTTCTGAACCTGGGCGATATGACTTGGGTGAAGTTCATGGGCTTCGATGAGAAGGGCCGCGCAAACTTCAGCCGCAAGGACGCCCTGAAGGAAATGGAAGGCAACGCCTAATCAACACCTATTCAGGAGATTGCCACAGGTGCTATCGCACCTTCGCAATGACAGGTTCTTTTATACACTGAGAAACCCCCGGTTCGTTACGAACCGGGGGTTTTTAAGCCTACCTTGTGTAAAGGGAGGTGGCATTTTCGCAAGAAAATGACGGAGGGATTGTCACATGGTATCATATTACAATCCCCCAGTCTTTTTGCTGCGCAAAAATCCAGCCCCCTTTTCACAAGGGGGCCTTTTATATGAGAGCTAGTGCTGATTCTGTTCCAGCCAGATTAGTAGCACCGCAATATCTGCCGGGCTGACGCCGGAGATACGGCTCGCCTGTCCGATGGACATGGGGCGGATCTGGGAGAGCTTATCCCGGGCTTCCAGCCGCAGACCAGCGATTGCACCGTAATCCAGATTCCCCGGCAGCAGTCGGGATTCCTCTTTTTTGAATTCCGCCACCTGCTTCTCCTGCCGGGCAAGGTAGCCGGCGTACTTCACCTGGATCTCCACCTCCTGGGTCACAGACAGGGGAAGATCCGGTCTGCCCGGATCAAAGGGAGCAATGTCTTCATAGGTCACCTGGGGTCGGCGGAGCAAATCCGCAAGGCGGGCGGAGTTTTCCACCGGAGTGGACTCCCGTTGGGCGAGCATTTCGTTCAGGGCGGGGCTTCCCGGCACGCCATTGGCTTCCAGCCGACGGATTTCCCGGGCAACAGCCTGATATTTCTCCTCCACCTGCTGCAGCCGCGACTGTGGTACAAGACCTACCGCCGCGCCGATGTGGGTCAATCGCTGATCCGCATTGTCCTGCCGGTGGAGCAGTCGATACTCCGACCGGCTGGTCATGATTCGATAGGGTTCTTCCGTTCCCTTGGTCACCAGATCGTCGATCAGCGTGCCGATATAGCTGGTGTCCCGGGTGAGGATCAGAGGGGCTTTCCCCCGGATCTTCAGCGCCGCATTGATGCCGGCCACCAGGCCCTGCACCGCCGCCTCCTCATAGCCGGAAGAGCCGTTGAACTGTCCTGCACCGTACAGGCCGGAGATCTTCTTGTATTCCAAAGTGGGCAGCAGGCTGGTGGGGTCGATGCACTCATACTCAATAGCATAGGCCGGGCGCATCATTTGGGCGTTTTCCAAGCCCGGCACGGAGTGGAGCATCTGCAGCTGCACGTCCTCTGGCAGGGAAGAGGAAAAGCCTTGAATGTACATCTCCTCGGTGTCCAGACCGCAGGGTTCAATAAACAGCTGATGGCGGTTTTTGTCCGCGAAGCGGACGATTTTCGTCTCGATACTGGGGCAGTACCGAGGACCGACCCCGGAGATCGTTCCGTCATACATAGGAGAGCGATGGAGATTATCCCGGATGATCCGGTGGGTCTGCTCATTGGTATAAGTCAGATAACACACCGCCTGATTGTTAAGCCGATGGGTCGTGCGGAAGGAGAAGGGCTCGGGAGTCTCGTCTCCCGGCTGCAACTCCATTTTGGAGAAGTCGATTGATCTGCGGTTCACTCTCGGAGGCGTTCCGGTCTTAAAGCGCCGCAGAGGCAGACCCAGCTGCCGGAGATTGTCCGCTAAGCCGATGGAGGCATGCATTCCGTCCGGGCCGGCGCTTTCCACACTCTCGCCGGTGATCACCGTGCTGTCCAAATAGGTACCACTGGCGATGATCACCGCTTTGGCGTGATAGATCGCGCCCAGCTTGGTTTTTACCCCGGTGACGGCGTCGTTTTCCGTGAAGATTTCCACGATCTGCGCCTGTTTCAGCTGAAGATTTTCCTGTTTTTCCAGAGTGTGCTTCATATATTCTTGATACCGCCGCCGGTCGCCTTGCGCCCGGAGGGAATGGACCGCCGGGCCTTTACCCCGGTTCAGCATCCGGTACTGGATGCAGGCCGCATCCGCTGCCAGACCCATTTCTCCCCCCAAGGCATCCAGCTCCCTGACCAGATGTCCCTTGCCTGTGCCGCCGATGGCGGGATTGCAGGGCATATTGCCCACCGCATCCAGATTGATGGTAAACAGGATGGTCTGCAGACCCAGCCGGGCAGCGGCCAGCGCCGCCTCGATGCCGGCGTGTCCCGCGCCGATGACAATTACATCACAGTTTCCTGCGTGGTACATGCTTTGTTCTCCTTCTTTTCCTCCGGGGGCAGCACAAAAGGCTTGCAAACCACCTCACACCGGTTGATGGGCGTTCCCAATGCGTGGAACTTCTCCTCATAGCCGGTCATGATCCCCACAATGCCGTTTTCGTGAAGATTGCGGGTGAGGCTGTTCACCTGCAGGCCGCAGGCGGCAAATTCTTCCAGCGAGTATTCAAACAGGGGTGCGTTATCGGTCTTAAAATGGATCTCGCCGCCAAGCTTTACCGTCCGGCAGTATTTATCCAGAAAGCTCCGGTGGGTGAGTCTGCGCTTGGCGTTCTTCTTCCGGGGCCAGGGGTCAGGGAAGTTGATGAACAGCCGGTCCATCTCCTCGGGAGCGAAGATCTCCTCGATGTTCGCCACATCCATGTCAATAAAATACACATTGGTAAGGCCCATGGCCTTGGCCTTTTCCATGGCCACCACCATGGCCTCCCGGCAGCGCTCCACGGCGATCAGCAGAACATTGGGATTGGCTTCCGCCGTCTCCGCGGTGAATTTGCCCTTGCCGCAGCCTACCTCCACCCAAAGGGCGGTGCAGTCGGGCTTTAGGCTCCGCCATTGTCCCTTCTTTTCCGCCGGGTCCATGACCCGGTAGGCAGCGCAGGCCTCCATGCGGGGCTCTAAATTTTTCATCCGTCTCATTCTCATAGGAAAATCCTCGTTTTCCGTAATACTTCACGGTAATTATAACAGAAACCTCCCAGTCCGTCAAATCCCCTTTCGTTGATTTTTCTTTATTGACTACTAGAAAAAGTTATGCTAACATCGTATTTGGAGAAAGTTGGAATATTAACTGCAAATTACCGTTTTACGGAGGAATTTTATGGATACATCCCTTGCCTTTTTCTGGAGCCAAATGTCCCAGAACCCTCTGCTGTTTTTGGCTGTGGCACTGACCTTGGGTGTCATTCTGGTCAATGGCTGGACAGACGCTCCCAATGCCATCGCCACCTGCGTGGTGACCCGGTGTATGTCCGCCCGGGCAGCCATCATCATGGCCGCCATCTTCAATTTCCTGGGCGTATATGTCATGACGATGCTCAGCCCCAAGGTGGCAGAAACCATCACCAAAATGGTGGACTTCGGCGATGACTCCAGCAAGGCCATCATCGCCCTCAGCGCTGCCATGTTTGCCATCGTCACCTGGGCCACCGCCGCCTTTGTGTTCGGCATCCCCACCAGCGAGAGTCATGCGCTGATCGCCGGTCTATCCGGCTCTGCCATTGCTCTGAACGGCAGCTTTTCCGGCATCAACGGCGCAGAGTGGGTCAAGGTGCTCTACGGTATTGTCATTTCCGTGAGCCTGGGCTTTGGTTTGGGCTGGCTGGTGTGCAAGCTGGTGACTTTGGCCTTCCGGAGTGTGGAACGGCGGAAGACCGAGCCGGTCTTCAAATATGCCCAGATCGCCGGCGCTGCCTACTCCGCCTTTATGCACGGCGCCCAGGACGGCCAAAAATTTATGGGCATCATCATTTTCTGCTTCATTATGTCCCAGGGCAACATGACCATTCCCGAGGGCACCACGCCGGAGACCTGGATCATGGTTCTGTGCGCGGTGATTATGGCTGCGGGCACCGCCATCGGCGGCAAGAAGATCATCAAATCCGTGGGTATGGATATGGTGAAACTGGAAAAGTATCAAGGCTTCTCTGCTGACCTGTCTGCATCTTCCGCCCTGCTTCTGTGCTCTGTTTTAGGCTTGCCCGTTTCCACCACCCATGCAAAGACCACCGCGATCATGGGTGTTGGCGCTGTGAAGAATGTAAAGGCCATCAACTTTGGCGTGGTGAAGGAAATGGTGCTCACCTGGGTGCTGACCTTCCCCGGCTGCGGCTTGATCGGCTTTTTGATGACCAAGCTGTTTCTTGCAATTTTTAACTAAGAAAGGAAAATTACTATGGCTAAAGCTGACCGTTTCTATTTTGAGAACTTCCTGTCCGCCGCTGGTTACTGCAATCAGGCTGCCGTTTACCTGCAGGAGTGCCTGACTAATTACGATTACAAAAACATCCGCCTGATGATGGAAAAAATGCACTCCTTTGAGCATGCTGCCGACGGTGTGAAGCATGAGATGTCCTCCAACCTGGCCAAGGCTTTTGTTACTCCTCTGGAGCGAGAGGACCTGGCACAGATCAGCGCCAATATCGACGAAGTTGCCGACTGCATCGAAGAAGTGCTGCAGCGGATCTTCGTGGATCGGATCGAGACCATCGTACCCGAAGCCATTGACTTTGCCGCCAAGATCGTAGAGTGCACCCAGCTGATGATCGATATGCTGACAGAGCTTGTGAACTTCAAGAAGCCCAAGAAGCTCCACGAAATGATCATCAATCTGAGCCACAAGGAAGAAGAGTGCGACCGGCTGTATCTGGAGGCCACCTATAAGTCCGCCGATATCTCCGACAATGTGCTCACCGTCATTTGCTGGCGGGAGATCTTCGACAAGCTGGAAAAATGCGCCGACGCCTGCGAGCATGTGGGTGACTGCGTGGAAACCATCGTGATGAAGAACAACTAAACAAAAAACATCGCCCGGTGTCCAACAGGACACCGGGCGGTATTTTTTGCTACAAGGAGTGTTTCAGGGTATCCAGAAAGGTTTCCTCGCCCCAGGTGTTCACCTTGAAGAACATGGCCTGGCTGCCGCCGGAGGTGATGGCGCACAGGTGTACCAGCTCCCCGGCCTGAAACAGGGTCACGCTCATACTCACCCGGTTGCCCCCGGCGTAGCTGTAGCGCTCGAACACCCGCACACTGCACCGGCCCTGGGCGGTCTTGTAGTCGGCGGCTTCCTCCAGAGAGGCAGAGACGCTTCCGTTCAAAACCACCTTTTCCACCCGATTCAGCAGCTCATCGAAGTCGGTGAGGAAGGTTTTTTCAAAGATCGCCATGGCGGCTGCCTCCTTAGTTACCGGTGAGGATCTGGGCCAGCTGGGAGTCCGCATCCAGAATCACGGTCTTCTCGCTGCCGGTAAGGCTCTGCTTCAGCGCATCCAGCGCCAGAATGAACTCGTAGAAGTCCTTCTTTTCCTGGCTGTCGTAGGCCTCTGCCAGCAGACGCATGTACTCGGCTTCGCCCTCGGCCTCCAGCTTGGCGGCCTCCGCCTTGGCGTTGGAGACCATGATATTTACCTGCTTATCCACATCGTTGCGGATGATGGACGCCTCATAGTTGCCGTCGGCAGTGTACTTGGAGCCCATCTGGTTCCGCTCGGAGATCATCCGGGAGTAGACCGCATTCAGGTTGCTCTCCGGCAGGTCAAAACGCTTGATCTTCACATCCAGCACATTGATGCCATAGCTTTGCGCCTTTTCGTTCACGGTGGTGGCAATGCCATCGTAGATCTCATTGCGCTTGCCGCCGTCTTCCATATTGATGATGTCTGCCTGGGCCAGAGTACCCATCACATTCTTCAGAGCGGTGTAGGTCTGGTCGCCCAGCCGCTGCTCGGCAACAGCGCCGTTGCCCAGGGTCTGATAGAACTTCAGCGGGTCGGAGATCTCCCACAGCACATAGCAGTCCACGGTCATATTCTGCTTATCCAGGGTAATGACCTCAGAGGGAGGAATGTCATAAAGGCGGGTGGCGCTGGAGAAATACTTTACAGAGTGCAGGAACGGCACCTTAAAATGCAGTCCCGGCTGGTCGTTGGTTGCCACGATCTTGGAAAACTCCACCACGCAGGCGTGTTGGTTTTCCCGTACCACATAAAAGCTGTTGGCGGCAACGATCACAAGAAGGATCACAACCAGGGCGATCACAATAGACTTTTTCATATTAGTTATTCCCTCCTTCAGTAGGATTGCTCTGGACATTTACCATGTTTTCCAGGGGCAGCAGCATCTGTACATCCTCGCCGCCGGAGGCGGTGTTGATATACAGCTTCACCCCGGGCAGGATCTGGGAGATGGCTTCATAGTACATCCGGGACTTGGTGATGTCCGGGTTCTGGGCATATTCTTCATACATGGCCTGGAACATGGCCACCTGCTGCAGCGCCTCGTTGATCCGGTTCTGTTTCAGATACTCGGCGTTCTGGATCAGCTTATCCGCCTGGGCCTGGGCCTCGGGCAGCTTGGCATTTTGATAAGCCTTGGCATCGTTGACCACAGTCTCTGCCTGCTGCTTGGCGGTCTCCACCGCCTTGAAGGCCTCGATCACATCCACCGTGGGGGGTTCAGAATCCTGGATCTTTACATCCACCAGGGTCAAGCCGATGTTGTACTCGCTGAGGATCTGTGTCACCAGCTCCTTGACCTGCATCTGGATGCTCTCCTTGCCGTCGGTGAGCACCGCATCCACGCTGGAGGAGCCTACCACATTGCGAACCTGACTTTGGATCAGATTCCGCAGGATATCCTCCGGCTGGGTGGAGGAATACAGGTACGCCACCGGGTCGGAGATCTTGTACTCCACAAAGAAGTCGATGTTGACGATGTTGTAGTCGCCGGTGATCATGCTGCTTTCCGCGGCATTGACCGTATAGCCCAGCTCACTATCGTTGCTTTCGTAGCCCAGCTCAAATTTCTGGTATACGTTCACATCCACCTTTTGTGCCTTCTGGATGCCGAAGGGCAGCATAAAGTGGACGCCAGCATCGGTCACATCGGTGACCTTGCCGAAGGTGGTCACCACCGCCTGCTGCTTGTCATCCACCGTGTAGAAGCAGGTGCCTGCCAGCACCAGCACAAACACAGCCACAACAGCGATGATGAGAAACCGCTTGATGTTCTTCACATTCACGGTTTTTTTGGGTTTTTGAGGATTTCCCTCAGGTTTCCAACTGTAAGTTCCGTTTTCTTCCATTTTTTTGTTCCTTTCTTAGCTAAAATGATAGTTTTCTACAGGCGTATTTTCACCGCCGCTGCCGTGAAACAGCTCCACAAGGGAATCGAATTTCACGGTAAGCAGCAGGGAGAACTGCCGGATCTGCTCCGGTGTGGTGATGGTGATCTCCGCGCCCTTGGGGTTTTCCGGATTTTCCCGGATCAGCACACTGCCGTTTTTGGTAAACAGCAGCAGCTCCCGTCCTCCCGGGGGCGTCTGTGCCTTGTTGGGGGAGGCATGCATGAGAAACTGGAAGTACAGGTCATAGACCCGGTTGCAGAGCAGGTATTGCTCATCCTCCATTTCCGCGATGCAGGCCGAGCCGGACAAAGCCTGGGGCAGCAGCTTCTTGCCGGTGGACCAGTCTGCGGATTGGAATACCGATTGCAGGCTGCCCCATACAAAGTACAGCACCACCGCAGACGCTATGACGATCAGGGCGATCTTCAGGCCTTTTTTCATAGCGTTCCCTCCAAATTCTGCAGCATATGCTCTGCCTCCTGGGTCATCCGGGCCGCCAGCCATGCGGTGAGCATCACCCGCAGGGCCTGCTTCACCCGCTCCCGGGCGCCGGGAACAGGTTCTGCATAGTCTGCCAGTTCCTCCTCCAGCACTGCCTCCCGGGTATCCTCCCGGTATAGCTCCCTGGAGCGGGACGCCAGACGCACAAACATAAAGTACAGGCGGGAATCGTCGATCATATCGTCGCTTTCATCATCCAGCCGGCCGTTCACATAGCCCAAAAGGCTGCAGATCCGCTCAATAGGCAGGACGCTTTTTAGCATATTGATGTTGATGATGCGGCACAGCTGCCGCAGGGAGTAGCGCTTGTTTTCCGGTTTGGTGAGAAAGCCTCGCTTCACCCAGTTCTGGATGGTATAATTCTCCAGACCGGTGATGGCGGACACTTGACTCAGCACCATACCCCCTGCAAAAAACATGGCGCGAAACTGCTCTTCGATATGGGCTGCCTCCGCCCGGGGGGCGGTGAGCACTGTACCGGGGATCGTCCAATTCATTTGTATCACACCTTCCTAGGATTGTGGTGATATGATAATATCATATGGTCATCTGATTGTCAAGAGGGTTCTTGTAATTATTTTATACAATCTCAACACCCTGTTTTTGGGAAATATAGCAAAATCCCGCAAAAAAGCCCCCTCATCAGAGGGGCCCTTTTGCGCATTTTTGCGATTGGAGGCTTTCGCAGAGTTTTTATCTACAGGGTTCTACTTCATAGCAGGACAGCACATAGTAGGGTTGTGCCGCCCCCTTCGGTGTAGGCTGCAGGGTCAGCCGCAGGGTAGTTCTCGCAACTTTGTCCACCACACAAATCAAATGCACTGTGCCGTCTGCCTGCCGGGAGCCGTGCCACATAGTAACTTCACTTGCCCCTACTGCACCACCGGCTCCATATCCAAAGTAGCTTTCGGTGTCCGGAAAATACTTATCAGCATCCAGGCCGATTTTGTTGCTCTCGGCAAAAGAGATCCCTAAGTAGCTCCGCAGCACCTGATCCATTTTTGCGATGGGCCGTTTGTGGATCGGCGCTTCGTGATGCATATTTTCCGATGCAATAAAGGCCTCTTCCTCTTCTGTGAAGCTGAGGTAATCGCCGTTTTCCCAGAAACCGTTGTGAAACAGTATCCGCAAATTGATGTCCTCCGGCGTGGTAAATCCACCGGGTGAACAGTAACCGCAGCATAAAATCAGATTGTACCATTTTGTGTCGGATGCCGCCACTGTTGGGGCAAAGAGGTTATCAAAGTACTCCAATTCCTCTTTTCCCAGCGGCGCGCCGGGCAGATTATGGCTATCCTCTGAAAGTTGTTCAGGGGTTACGGTTACCCAGCCTTTTGTGTGATCAAAGATTTCATAGGTATCGGTTATGAAATAGTAGTAGTATGATTCCCCGCCCAACGGCGCTTGCTGGTCGCTCTCATTTAGCTGGCCTCTCCAGTACATCTTTACGAAAGACGGTTCGTAGGAGAACTGCTCTATGAAATAGGCCTCCAGCAGCACCGTGCGCTTTTGCGTGTCCAGCTCATAATACACAGCCCGCTGGCCATCTTCAATGATCCCAAGTCTGCCGGCATCATGCTGTAAGAAGGTTATATCACCATTCTCAGATTCATAAACCAGTGTAAGATCCTGTCCGCGGAGGTCTGTGCGCCAGACCTTCTTTGGGTCATCCTCCCGGACAAAATAGACGTAACCGTTGGTAAAGTCCGCTGCTTCCTCAGAAACAGGCGCTCCGGAAATGTCGTAATTTACGCCGTCTTCCACGATGTACACATGCCCTACCTGCATACCCTCGGTGTTATAAGGCTGCCCTTCGTAGCCGCCGTCCTTGATCTCGCCGGTGGGCGGATAGTGGAACAGGAAGATGTTTCTGCCTTGATTTGTGTCCGCATACATCTGTTCTGCGGAGGGCAGGCGCAGGGGCTCTCCGGTGGTCATATCGTATAGAACAGAGGTATCTTCCTCCTCTACCAGAAGTTTGTTGTTCCCCGCATAGGCTACACTGTTGATCTTGGTACCGGGGGCATATACCAGCTGCATCCGTTCTCCTGCGTAGCTATAGCGAATGATCTGGGTCTGATCTTGAGTCACAAAATAGAGATAGCCGTCCTGTCCGGTGGAGAAGCTGTGGATCGGCGCCCGGCCGATTTGCAAGCGTTCTCCGGTTTCCGTATGATAGGCGTACAGGTAATTCTTGTTATGATGGCCTTTCATTAGCTTGCCGTTGATGGTAACGGGACTGCCGGTATACAGATAGGGGACATATTTGCTGGAGTCCACTTCCGTGGGATAGTCCTTTCCAAAATACATCAGCCACTGGCAGCTTTCCACCCGGTAAGGGGCACCCTCGTTGTCCGGCTGGGGCTTCAGACACAGGAGCTTCAGGGAATCTGTATTGGCCTGGGCCTTGGCAGGTGTCCGGCTCAGCAGCCATACGGTTCCGTCGCTTTGCCGCTTACCGTCGATCATAGCGAAGTCACTTTGTCCAAGGAAGCCGCCGCCACCGCCAAAGTAGCAGTCGCCGTCTGCAAAGTACTCCATAGAATCCAGATAATGCTGGTTCACATCGGCAAGGGAAACACCCAAATAGTTATGGAGCACTTCTTCCATATAGCTTACCGGTATTTTAAATACATCTAATGTATTGGGCACATACCAAGACAGAGAATTTAAAAAGGCTTCATCCGCATCGGTCAGTTCTAAATAGGGATGAAGTCCGCCTACAAAGAGCTCTCTTGTATTGATGTCCACCGGACGGAGGAACTCGCTGGCCAGCAGGACATTGTAGCAGTTGTCTTCACCGTCTTCTCTTGTAAACAACTCTGTAAATGCAGAGAGTTCTTCCTGTGTCAGGGGTGTGCCGGTGATTTCCTCGGGAAGCGCCTCTTTGTATTCTATGGTGGGATCTGCGGGTTCTGCCGGTTTGTAGGGAATCTCTTTGACACTATGGATATGGTACTGGCCCTGTGTGTCCGGGACCATTACCACCCGGCACCAATAGGGGAATGCTCTTCCATTTGGCTGTACATACACATCCAGATAGATCACATTTACTTCGTCTCGGTAACCCTCGGTTACCCACACCTTTTCGATCTGCACAGGGATCGGGCGGTAGTAGTAGGTATCGGTATCCTCCCGATAGTATACGGCTTCCATATCCTGTTTTTCGATTCTGTCCAAAGAGATACCAAAGCAGGTTTCCAGCAGGTCATTTAGCTGCTGACCGGTGATTTTCCAGATGCCTTGCGCCGGATTCCAAGGCAGAGCAGCCAATTCTTCTGCATCGGTCACCTCTGTACCCATGGCTCTGCACAGGAAGCTGCTCATAGGCAGAGCGGGGGATGTATAGTCACCGCCGTAAATGGCAGCATAGACTGCCTGGAATTCCGGGTTGGCTTCGCCCTCTGCCGGCTGGAATCGGGCATTCAGGGCGTCCATTTCCACCTGTGTCAGCGGGTTCGCGTTCTGGGGAGGTTCATCCTCCGGAATACCGGTGGGCATGATCACCTGTCCGTCCTCCTCCAGTGCCGTGGGCAGCTGGACATCCTCGGTGGGTTCAGTATCTGCCGCCGGGTCTTTGCCCCCGGTGAAGGTGCAGCCCACCGCAACCGCGGCGATCAAAAGGACGGCGATCAGGGTATAGACCGCCATTTTCGGCTTTTTTGCAATCAGTGCGATCCGCTCCTTGAGGCTTTTTGCGCTGCCGGTCATCATGGTAGCCGTGTGGAGCAGGTCACTCCGCTTCCGGCAGGTCAGATCGATGAGCACCCGGCCGTACTCCGCCCGGTTCTCCTCGCCCAGCCGGGCGATGGTCTGCTCATCACAGGCCAGCTCTCCGTCCTCCCGGGACAGGATCGCCGCCCACCAGACCAGGGGGTTATACCAATGGAGCGCCAGCGCCACGCACCGCAGGGCAGACCAAACCATATCCCAGTGGGTATAGTGGATTTGCTCGTGAGCAATCGCATACTCCCGATGCCGGTCATCCTCTGCAACCTCCGGGGTCAGGTAGATGGCCGGGCGGAACAGGCCGAACAGGCAGGGGGTATCCACCGCCCCGGTCACATACACAGGAAGTTTCTCCCGGGTAAGCAATCGCCGGGATCTTCTTAACTGATGGAAAAACCGGAGATTGGACACCAAAAACACTGCGCCCATCACCGCCATGCCGGCGATCCAGAGCCATTTGAGCCATTTTCCCGCGTCCCGGATCTGGGTGATCTGCATAGCCTCCTGCTGGGTAAATTCCTGAGGCACAGGCTTTGCCTCCACCGGGTGGTCTGTGTGATCCAAGACCGGTTCAAAGGTATAGTAACCGGTGGCGGTGCCGTCCGTGTGGTAGGTAAAATGCTCCACCTGCTCCGCCAGGGCAAATTGCTGCACCACCGGGGTTTCTTCCAGTCGGTTTTCCAGACTAATGGCCGTACTGCCAAAGCTCACCGGCACCAGTAGCCGCACCAGCACCAGCGCCCACAGGCCGTACTGGAGCTTCAGCCGGATCTTGCCCCGGAGCAAAAACCGCAGCAAGACCACTACCAAAATCAGCACACTACTGCTAACGATCCATTCCGTCATGGCTGTTTCCCTCCATTTCCTCCAACAAGGCGTAAAGCTGGTCGATCTCCTCCTGGGGCAGCGTCTGTTTCCGGGTCATGGCACTGAGCATCATGCTGACACTGCCGTGATACACCCGGTCCAGAAAGCTCTCCGTCTCCTGCAAGACCGCATCCTCCCGGCGCAAGGCGGGGAAAAAGGTCTTCGTGCCGCTTTCGTCGCTGCTTCTCACCATGCCCTTCTCCTCCATGCGCCGCAGGTGGGTCAGGGTGGTGCTGCGATTCCAACCCATCTTCTCTTCCATCTGTTCCGTTGCCTCCCGGCCGGTGAGCGCGTCATACTGCCACAGTAGCTCCATCACACTCCATTGGGTCGGGGTCAGGGCATTTGCATGATTGTCCATAGCCGTTCCTCCTCTCGCTGTTTACATCTGTAACCACAACATATCACACCTGTTTACACTTGTCAACAATTTTTTGGAATTATTTTTTCATCCTTTCCCCTTTACGAACCCGGGAAATTGGTGTACAATAGATACAATTAAAATGGGTAGGTATAGATCTGCCACGGGAAGGAGGCCTGGCCTTGCATTGTTTGAAGTGCGGAAAAGAGACGAAGGACCAGCAGGTCTTCTGTCAGCACTGTCTGGAAGTCATGGATGATTACCCGGTAAAGCCGGGCGTCGCCATCCATCTGCCCACCCGGCAGCCTCTGCACGCCGGAACAAAGCAGCGCCACAAGCGAAAGGCCCTCCCTCCGGAGGAGCAGGTGGCCTCTTTGCGGCGGTGGGTACGCCGGCTGACCGTTCTGGCGGTGTTGCTGACCCTGCTGCTGACGGCGGTAGGTGCCATGCTGGTGGAGACGGTTTTGGAGCAGGAACAGCTCCATTTGGGCAAGAACTACACCATCGACCTGACCAACAACCAAGCACCCTGATTGTTTCACGTGAAACATCGGCTGCGGTGCAGCCGCAAAACAGGGGGTATGTTTCACGTGAAACATACCGGAAAGGAACACCTATGGCGACAATCATTGCTGTAGTCAATCAAAAGGGCGGCGTGGGCAAAACCACCACCGCTGTAAACCTCACTGCCGCTCTGACCGAGCTGGGCAAGCGGGTTCTGCTGTGCGACTTTGATCCCCAGGCCAATGCCACCTCCGGTCTGGGCGTAGAAAAGAGAAAGCTTCGGACAAGCGTGTACGATGTGATCATCAACGATGTGCCTGCACGGCAGGCCATCGTCAGCACCAAATTCGGCGATGTGCTGCCGGCAACCGCAGATCTTGCCGGTGCGGGCGTGGAGCTGATCTCTATGGAGAGCCCCAACCTGCGGCTGAAACACGCTCTGGCAGAGGTGGCCGAGGACTACGATGTGATTTTCATTGACTGTCCGCCCTCTCTGGAGCTGCTGACCCTGAACGCGCTGGCTGCCGCACAGGGCATTCTGGTGCCGGTGCAGTGCGAATACTACGCTTTGGAGGGTCTTACTGACCTGATGAACACCCTGCGGATCGTAAAAAAGCGGATCAATCCCGGCTTGGAGATCTTTGGGGTGGCGCTGACCATGTTTGACGGCAGAACCAACTTCTCCACCCAAGTGGCGCAGGAGGTGCGCCGGCATTTCCCCGGCAAGGTGTTTGCCACAGTGGTGCCCCGGAATGTGCGGCTTGCGGAAGCCCCCAGTCACGGTCTTCCCGTGACGGTGTATGACCGGGTCAGCCGGGGCGCTGCGGCCTACCGGGCCATGGCGGAAGAATGTATCCAAAAACTAAAGAGGTGATCGTATGGCAAAAGGATTAGGAAAGGGTCTGGGCGCGCTGATGGGCGACTTTGGTGAGGAATCTGTCCAGAAAAGTCCTTATCAACAGCTGCCCCTGCACAAGGTAGAACCCAACCCCAATCAGCCCCGGCGGGATTTTGACGAAGAAGAACTGCAGGCGCTGGCAGATTCCATTGCGCTGCATGGAGTGGTACAGCCCCTGACTGTCCGGGAGACCGGCGGTGGCTATTACCAGATCATCGCAGGCGAACGCCGTTGGCGGGCTGCCAGGATCGCCGGACTCCGGGAGATCCCCGCGGTGATCATGGAGGCCGACGACAAAAAGGTCATGGAGCTGGCACTGATCGAAAATCTCCAGCGGCAGGACTTAAATCCCGTGGAAGAGGCGCTGGGTTACCAGGCCCTCATGGAAGAATACGGGCTGACCCAGGAGGAAACCGCCCAAAGAGTGGGAAAATCCCGCCCCGCGGTGGCAAATGCACTGCGGCTACTGGGTCTTTGCGCGCCGGTTCTGGAGCTGGTGCGCAGCGGCAAGCTCTCTGCCGGACACGCAAGAGCCTTGCTGATGCTGAAAACCGACAAGGCCCAGCTTGACACCGCCACCAAGATCGTAAATCTTGGGCTGTCCGTCCGGCAGGCGGAGCTTTTATGCAAGAATCTCATCCGGGAACCCGCTCCCAAGCAGGAGACCTTCTTCGCGGTAGATTATGTGGCAGAATGCGAAAAAACCCTCTCCCGGCACTTAGGCCGGGGAGTCAAGATCGTCAACGGCAAGCGCAAAGGCCGTTTTGAACTGGAATTTTACGGTCAGGAAGACCTGCAAGTGCTGATGGACACCCTGCTGAAACTACAGAAATAAGAGGTGCGTTATGAAAAAGAAATTGTATAAATCCAACAGTGACCAAAAACTGGACGGCGTCTGCGCCGGAATTGCCGAGTATTTTGATGTGGACCCCACCGTTATCCGTCTGGCTTGGGTGATCTTTTCCCTGTGCGGCGGCAGCGGTGTTCTGGCTTATATCATTTGCGCCATTATCGTGCCCAGAAAACCCAACGATTATATTGAAGTTGAAGACTAAGGAGAAATAGGAAATGCTGGATATTAAGAAGATTAAGGAAAACCCCGATGCAGTCAAGGCCGGTCTGAAGGCCAAGGAGGTGGACTGCGATGCCGTTGTTGACCAGATTCTGGTGCTGGATGAGAAGATCCGCAAGTTAAAGACCAATACGGAGACCCAGACCGCCCAAAAGAACAAGCTCAGCAAGGAAAACGGCAAGCTGTTCGGTCAGAAGAAGGGCGCGGAAAAACGGGGCGAGGACACCTCCGCTCTGGATGCCCAGATCGCTGCTAATTCCGCGGAATCTGTCCGTCTGGATAAAGCCATCGAAAGCGAGGCCGAGGAGCTGAAGGCATTGCAGGTGGAGTTCCGTACTGCCATGCTGAGCCTGCCCAACCTGCCCGACGGCGATCTGCTCCCCGGCGGCAAGGAGAACAACGAGCCTCTGCGCTACATTGGCAACAAGCCCGTTTTCGATTTCGAGCCTAAGCACCATGTGGATCTTTGCACCGATCTGGGTCTCATCGACTACGAGCGGGGCGTAAAGCTGGCCGGTGCAGGCAACTGGATGTACACCGGCATGGGCGCCCGGCTGGAGTGGGCGCTGCTGAACTACTTTATCGATACCCACACTGCCGACGGCTACGATTTCATCCTGCCCCCTCACATGCTGGAGTACCAGTGCGGTGAGACCGCCGGTCAGTTCCCCAAGTTCGCCGATGAGGTGTACAAGATCGCCAACCCCACCGACGACCGGATCCACTATATGCTGCCCACCGCGGAGGCCGCTCTTTGCTCCATTTACCGGGACGAGATCCTCACCGAGGCAGATCTGCCCAAGAAGCTGTTTGCCTACACCCCCTGCTTCCGCCGGGAGGCCGGTTCTCACCGGGCCGATGAGCGAGGCATGGTCAGAGGTCACCAGTTCAACAAGGTAGAGATGTTCCAGTTCTGCAAGCCCGAGGATTCCGATGCCGCTTTCGACGAGCTAGTCACCAAGGCTGAGAATCTGGTGGCAGGTCTGGGTTTCCACTTCCGCACCGTGAAGCTGGCTGCCGGCGACTGTTCCGCATCCATGGCAAGAACCTACGACATTGAAATTCTGATTCCCTCCATGGACGGATATAAGGAGGTCTCCTCCGTGTCCAATGCCCGGGACTACCAGGCTCGCCGAGGCAACATCCGCTTCCGCCGGGAGGAGACCGGTAAGCCGGAATTCCTGCACACCCTGAACGGCTCCGGCCTGGCTACTTCCCGGATTTTCCCCGCTCTGGTGGAGCAGAACCAGAGAGCCGACGGCTCTATCGTGGTGCCTGAGGTGCTGCGGAAGTATCTGGGCGGTCTTGAGATCATTGAGAAGAAGTAATTCTTAAAATATTATGTAAACAAACGGAGGAACTGCTATGAAAAAAAGAAAAATGCTCTCATGGTTAGATGAGTTCAAGGAGTTTGCCATCAAGGGCAACGCCATGGCTCTGGCTGTTGGTACTATTATCGGCGGCGCATTCTCCACCATCACCAAAAGTCTGACCAACGACCTGATCATGCCCGTTGTGAACATCTTTATGGGCGGCACCGATTTTTCCGATGCCAAGATCAAGCTGCCCCGGATGCCCTGGGTAGAGCCCACATTTGAAACTGTGGTCAACGCCGAGGGTGAAGAGGTGGTACAGCAGGTTCACAATTACCTGTCCTACGGCAACTTCATCTCCGCAATTATCAATTTCCTGATCCTGGCGCTGGTGGTGTTCTGGATCGTAAAGCTGGTCAACAAGATCACCGAGCTGGGCAAAAAGAAGGAAGAGGAAGCTACCGCCGAAGAACCCGCTCCTCCCACCCCCTCTGCTGAGGAAGTGCTGCTGACCGAGATTCGGGATCTGCTGAAGGAGAAATAATCCATGAAACATCCTGCAAAGCTGCTGCTTTGCCTGGTTTTGTGCTTGGTTTTGCTCTCCGGCTGTGGGAAAGGGGTTGCCTTCGTCTGTGAGGATCTGACCCTGCAGCTGCCGGACGGATATCTGGATCTACTGGAAGAAACCGGCACAGATGCAGACTTCCTGCTGGGTCGGGATCAGGTGATTGTCAAAGGCATTGCCGAGGATAAGGCCTCCCTTCCGGAGGCTATGGCCCTGCAGGACTACGGCACTCTGTTGCTGGAGACGAATGATCTGGACTGCGCCTTGGTACAGGAGGGGAATCACTACCGCTTTACTTACGAGGCTTCTGTGGATGGCGCATCCTATACCTACACCGGAATCGTCTGGGAAGGGGATGTCCACTACTGGGCGGTGCAGGTGTACTGTCCCACCGAGGTGTTTGCCGGGAAGCAGCAGGAAATTCAGCAAATTCTGGACTCTGTTTCTTAAGTTATTATGTAAACCACCGCATCCCGCCAGGATGCGTTGGTTTTTTCTTGCACTGCTGCCCCATCTTTGCTATAATACAGAAAAAGGAGGGAAGGATATGGCAAAGCTTACAGACCCGGTCACCATACTAAAAGGCGTGGGCCCCACCAAGGCCAAGCAGTTTGCTGCCCTGAACATCTTCACTTTGGAAGATCTCATTTGCCATTTCCCCCGGGCATATGAGGATCGCACCAAGCTGGTTCCTATTGAAAAACTGGAGCCGGATGTGCCCGCCTGCTTTAAGGCCATGGTAATGAACGCCCCCAGAACCTCCCATATCCGCAAAGGGCTGGACATCACCAAGGTGCAGGTGGCGGACCACACCGCCCGGCTGACCCTGACCTTCTTTAATCAGAAATTTACCGCCGAGCAGCTGCAGTACGGCAAGGAGTACATCTTCTACGGGGCGGTTTCCGGAGATTTTATCGGCTATAACATGACCTCTCCCGTGTTTGAATCGTTAGACAGCACGCCGCTGACCACCCGGCGGGTGCTACCCATTTACCCGCTGACCGCGGGCCTTTCCAATGCCTCGGTGCTCAAGGCAGTGCGGCAGGCGCTGGCTATCTGTGACCCGCCCCGGGAGATCCTGCCGGAGCAGGTGCGGACAGAATACGGTATTTTGCCCGCGGAAAGAGCCTACACGGCCATCCTCGAGCCTGCCTCCATGGAGGAGGCGGAGCTGGCGAAAAAGCGGCTGATCTTCGAGGAATTTTTTGTGTTCTCCGCAGGTCTGGCGCTGATGCGGGCGTCCCGGGCCATGAAGACCGTACCAGCTTACAAAAATTTAGACTTGTCTGGTTTCTATAATGCTCTGCCCTTTACCCTCACTGGGGCGCAGAGCAGAGCCATTTTCGAAATCTCTGCCGACTTGCAGCGGGGCACACCCATGAACCGGCTGGTGCAGGGCGATGTGGGCAGCGGCAAGACTATGGTGGCTGCCGGCGCAGCCTACCTTGCCATTCAAAACGGCCACCAGGCAGCGCTGATGGCACCCACGGAAATTCTGGCGGAGCAGCATTACCATTCTCTTTCCAAACTGTTTTCCTCTCTGGGGATCCGGGTGAGCCTGCTCACCGGATCCATGACCCCCAAGCAGAAGAAGCTCCTCCGGGAGAGAATCGCCGCCCACGAAACTGACCTAATCATCGGCACCCACGCGCTGGTCTCCGACAGTACGGTGTTTGCCGATCTGGGACTGGTGATCACCGACGAACAGCACCGATTCGGTGTGGGGCAGCGCTCTAAGCTGGCAGGCAAGGGCGCAGACCCCCATTTGCTGGTGATGTCTGCCACCCCCATCCCCCGAACACTGGCGCTGCTGATGTACGGGGATCTGGAGGTGTCCATTCTGGATGAGCTGCCCCCGGGCAGAGAGCCGGTGGAGACCTTCCTGGTGAATGAATCCTACCGGGCGCGGCTCAATGGGTTTATCCGCAAGCAGGTAGCCGAGGGGCATCAATGCTTTGTGGTGTGCCCGGCGGTGGAGGAAAACGAGGCGTTGAATCTGAAAGCCGCCGAAACCTGGGCGCAGACCCTGCAGCAGACCGTATTCCCCGATCTGCGGGTAAGTCTGCTCCACGGGCAGATGAAGGGTGCTGAAAAAGAGGCCATTATGGCGGATTTTGCCGCAGGTAAGGCCGATGTTCTGGTGGCAACCACGGTGATCGAGGTGGGTGTGGATGTGCCAAACGCCACCTTGATGGTCATTGAGGACGCTGACCGATTTGGTCTTTCTCAGCTGCATCAGCTCCGGGGGAGAGTGGGACGGGGCAAGGCAAAAAGCTACTGCATCCTCACCTCCCACAACAAAAATCCCGACACCCTCCAGCGGATGAAGGCCCTGTGTAAAACCACCGACGGTTTCAAAATCGCAGAAGAAGACCTGCGTCTGCGGGGACCCGGCGATTTCTTCGGCTCCCGGCAATCGGGACTGCCGGTATTCCGGGTAGCAAACCTGAGCTGCAACCTGCAAACTCTAAAGGCCGCCCAACAGGCATCCGCCCAGTGGATCGACCGGGAGGGCACAGCCCAGACCCCGGAGGCAGAGTCTCTGCGTCAGCGGATCGGTCAGCTGTTCGCCCGCTCGCAAAATACTATGAATTGAACGGCTTCTCTGCGGTCGCTTGGAGAATTGGCCCTACAAGTATAAGCTTTCAAGGGAGTTTCCAAAGAGGGGGGCGAAGGGAGTGCCTATTCGTTGTACAGCCCAATTCGCTCCCCTCTTTGGTCGTGGGAAGGGTCCGGGAAACCTACGAAACGTTTCCCGGCGGCTCTTTGCATACTTTCTCGCCGGAGAGAAAGTATGGCGTACCCTAATTGCGGGCTGTCAATGCCCACCCCTACATACACCGAAACCCCTCCCGATGACACCGGCCATAGGGAGGGGTTCTTGTTATTCTTCCGGTTTTTTCTCCGCGTTGAGAGGGTCGACTACAATCTCTTTATAGGGATTGACGATCACCGTGCGGTGGGAATGGTAGATGACCATGCCGGGCTTCCGGTCCGGTGTCTTCTTCACCAGCTTTACCGGCACCACATCCACCGGGATGTTCTGGCCGCCGATGGTCTCGGCATAATAAGCAGCCAGCTGCGCCGCCTGGGTAACGGTATCGTCCGGAGGCGTGGCGCCGCCACAGCCGATGATCACATGGCTGCCATGGACCTTGGAGGCGTGCAGCCACAGATCGTCCTTTCGGGCGGTCTGGAAGGTCAGCTCATCGTTCTGCCGGTTGTTGCGGCCCACATAGATGGGGTAACCGTCGGTAGAAGTGAACTTCATAGGCGGGAGCTTGCCCTGCTTTACCCGGCGCTTTCCGCTGTCCTGCCGAATGTAGCCTCCGGCCTGCAGCTCCTGCCGGATCTCCTCCAGCTCTGCCTCCGTTTCCGCCCGGTTCAGCTCTTCCAGCACACTTTGCAGGTACTTTAGCTCCTGCCGTCCCAGCTCCATCTGCCGGGTCAGCTCCTTTTCTGCGGTCTTCATCCTGGCATAGTCCTTATAGAACTTGGCCGCATTCTGCTGGGGGGATAAAACAGGGGAAATGGCAACCTGAATTTGCGCCATATGCTCATCGTAAAAATCCTCCACCGTAACGGTGGTCTGCCCCTTTTGGATCCGGTGCAGGTTGGCAGTGAGGATATCTCCCAGCTGCCGCAGTCTCTCCCGATCCATGGCTTCCAGGCACTCTTTTTCCTGGATCACCAGCTTTTTCTCCAGCCTCTGGCACAGATTTTGCACGGTTTTCCGGACGCTTTGGCTCTTCTGCCGCATGGCGTCCTTCCGATCACGCACCGTATAAAACCCGTCCAGCAGCGCCGAAAAGCTCTCCATCCGGTCGCTGCTGCCGTACTGCCGGATGGGGCAGAACGCGAACTGCTTGGGAGTGCCGTCCGGGGCCGTGTACAGATGCGGGGCGGGGTTTTCCAGATGCTCCCGGAAGAACCGCTCCAGGTTTTCCGCCACCGGGGGGATGTCCATACTCTCGATCCGGGCATCAATTTCACCTGTGGCAAACAATGCTGCCTCCCGGCACACCAGAGGCGACAGGCCGCCGAAGGTATCCATCAGTCGGTCTGCCAGCACATCTGCCCCGGGCTGGGTCAGCCATTCTGCAAACCCGGTAAAGCCTGTGGGGTCAGTTTTTGCAATGGGCTCCGGGTTCTGGTAGTACATCCCCGGCAACGCCGGGCGCTTGGCGGTCTCGTCCAGACCCACCCGCCGCAGACAGTCGATGATCCGCCCGTCCGGGCCAAGCAAATACAAATTGCAGGTCCTGCCCATCAGCTCCGCCACCAGCTGCTTTTGCACCGGATCACCCATCTCGTCAATGCAATCAAAGGTAAAGGTGGCGCAGCGCTCCATAGCAGGCTGGGTCACCCCCGCCAGCCGAGCACCAGACAGGTGCTTACGCAGCAGCATGCAGAACATAGGCGGTTCTGCCGGATTTTCCGGGCTGGCTGTAGTCAGGTGCAGCCGGGGGGCGGTGGGGTTCATGGCAAACAGCAGCTTTTGCCGTCCTTCCGGGCATTTGAGCAGCAGGATCACCGTATCCCGGCTGGGTTGATGGATCTTCTCAACCCGGGCGCCGGTAGTCTTCTCCCGGATCTCCGAGAGCACCGCCGATAAAAAGAATGCATCAAAAGCCATTTATCCGTCCTCTTTCATCATCATCGCAAACAGTTCGTTCAGACGGTCGGTTCTGCCCAGCAGGTACAGCGCCCCAAACAAAGCTTCCAGACCGGTAGCCTTGGCGTACTCAATCCGGGTAGCCGCCTTGGGGGCGGCGTGGGTGTGGGCATTTTTGCCCCGGCGGAAAAAGCCCAGCTCCTCTTCGGTTAAGTAAGGCTTTACCTTGTCGGCAAATTTTGCCTGTGCAGGGGCTTTTACCAGCGCAACCGTATCCCTGTGCAGCTTCAGCACCGTCTGATTGCCGGAGGCACACAGGTACGCCCGGCACATCAGCTCATATACCCCGTCGCCCATGTGGGCAAGGCCCAGGCTGGACAGGGCATTCACTTGCTGCAATGTGAAATTCATCTGAAAATAATTATCCAAAGCGATTCTCCTTTGCCCCCGCGTAATCGTATGTTTTTTCTTTATACACAATAGCACAAACGGGCGGTTTTCTCAAGCAAAATATAATGACCTTACAGGGCGGATGCCCCATAAGGTCATTGTTTATCATTCTTCGTCGTCTTCCTCGCGAATGATCTCCGCTGCAGCGGGATTCAGTTCTTCAATCTTTTTCAGGGTCGCTCTGATTGGGTTCTTGGAATACACCATCCTTGCGACCGCCGTATCGGTTCGGATTTTTTCTTCCAGATTCAGTTCTTCTACCTGCTTCCACCAGGTTTTGAAGGCTTTTCTGTTGCTGATGAGCTTTCCGGCAATGAGCAAAGCAATCCCAATGCCACCAAGGAGAATCTTTTCCTCGGTATGTCCGATATCCAACAAGACCATAAGGATGCTTAAGCAACCGAAGATGCTCACAACCGATGCCAGCAAGGAATTCTGATAATAAATAAACATGATTTATCTCCTGGTAATTTCAAATATTCTCCAAAGGGTAAATTCTCTCATCCTTTCCCATCTTCTCTTTTTCTTCCAAAATCAGCAAACAGGATGGGTAAGAATTACTCTGCCGTGTTTCTTTTGATTCTTTTGGTATAGTATGCAATTTCCGCAAGACGGTCAAGAATTTCAGCCAAGGCCCAGAGAAGCACGCCCTCAACAAAAGCTGAACCCAACACTATACCTCCTGCAAGTGCGGTATCTTCATCTCCAAAAAGCACAAGCGCGGCAATTATAGCAATGGCCGCTGTGATTCCTACAATGTAACGAAGAATCGTTGCAACTTTACTAGTTATATCTTCCATTGAAACCGTCTCGGCTTTTGATAAACGGTTTGATTCTCTCTTCTTTTTTATTTCAGCAACCTTCTTGGCTTTTTCTATAATGATAGCATATTCTTCGTCTGAAACATTTGCCGCTACTTCTTTATAATATCGTCTCTGACCATTTGTGTAGTCGGATTTTTCATAGGGCCAGCCACTCTTTCCTTCGGGAGCATACTCTCGTTCGACAATCCCCAACGATATAAGCGTTTTTTCCTTGTCCTCTGCAATAATTCTATCTTGGTCTTGGATAAATCTTTCAAAGCTGGTCATATTAAAACCCCTTTCTTTTCTCTTAGGTACATATATTTTTTCTATTATTACATAGATTTCTGAAAAAAGCAAGAACTCGAGTGTGTCGCAACTGCTTGCGACACACTCGAGTTAATTTGGAATTTTTGAGGATGCGGGAATTTACCCTTTTTGCTTGTTTTGAGGATGCAAGAGATTCCCAAAAACAATGATTTCCCCTCTTATTTTGTCGTAGAGGTGGAGCGCAGGGTGACATCGTGGTAGCCGCCCTCCACAATAGATACGGAGGATACCAGGGTCATCTTGGCATCCCGCTGCAGGTCGGGAATGGTCAGCACGCCGCAGTTGCACATGGTGGACTTGACCTTGTACAGGGATGCCTCCACATTGTCGTGAAGAGAACCGGCATAGGTCACATAGGAGTCAACGCCCTCCTCGAAGGACAGCTTGGTATTGCCGCCCAGGTCGTAGCGCTGCCAGTTCCGGGCGCGGTTACTGCCCTCGCCCCAGTACTCCTTCATATAAGAGCCGTTCACCAGCACCTTGGGGGTGGGAGATTCGTCGAATCGGGCAAAGTAGCGGCCCAGCATCATAAAGTCTGCGCCCATAGCCAGGGCCAGGGTCATGTGGTAATCGTGAACGATACCGCCGTCGGAGCAGATGGGCACATAAATGCCGGTCTCCTTGAAATATTCATCCCGGGCAGCCGCCACCTCGATCAAGGCGGTAGCCTGGCCACGGCCGATGCCCTTGGTCTCACGGGTGATGCAGATAGAACCGCCGCCAATACCCACCTTCACGAAGTCTGCACCGGCCTGAGCCAGGAAGCGGAAGCCATCCCGATCCACCACATTGCCTGCGCCGATCTTCACAGCATCGCCGTAGTGCTCACGCACCCAGGCAATGGTGTTGGCCTGCCAGCAGGAATAACCCTCGGAGGAGTCGATACACAGGCAGTCCGCACCGGCTGCCAGCAGGGCGGGAACGCGCTCTGCGTAGTCCCGGGTGTTGATGCCGGCACCCACCAGATAGCGCTTCTTATCATCCAGCAGCTCCTGGGGGTTGGCCTTATGGGAGGCATAGTCCTTCCGGAATACGAAGTACATCAGCCGGTCATTGGCATCCACGATGGGAAGGCTGTTGAGCTTGTGCTCCCAGATGATATCGTTGGCTGCCTTCAAGGTGGTGTCCGCAGGGGCGGTGACCAGCTTCTCCCGGGGGGTCATAAAGGAGCTGACCTTCTCGGTGACCTCCATACGGGAAATACGGTAGTCCCGGCTGGTGACGATGCCCAGCAGCTTACCGTTAGCAGTACCGTCATGGGTAACGGCCACGGTGGAGAAGCCGTTGCGCTCCTTCAGATCCAGCACATCTGCCAGGGTGGCATCGGGAGTCAGATTGGATGCGGAGACCACAAAACCTGCCTTATATCCCTTCACCCGGGCAACCATAGCCGCCTGGGATTCAATGGACTGAGATCCGAAGATGAAGCTCAGGCCGCCCTCCTTTGCCAGGGCGATTGCCAGAGAGTCATTGGACACGGACTGCATTATAGCAGAGGTCATGGGAATATTCAAGCTGATGGCAGGCTCTTCCTCGCCCTTGCGGTACTTGGTCAGGGGTGTCCGCAGCGACACATTGGCGGGAATGCAGTTTTCAGAAGTGTAGCCGGGGATCAGCAGATACTCGCTGAAGGTGCGGCTGGGCTCGGACATATAGTGGGCCATTGTGGTTTCCTCCTATTATTATATATGTATATGAAATCTAAAATTACGAACGGATGCCGGTGCCGTCGCCGACGTCCAGAAGCTGCGGCGGCAGCTTGCCGCTTTTATCCAGCCGCTTGAAATTGCCGGTGACATGGGCAACGGAGCAGGAGATGCCGAAGGTGTTGGGGAATTCTGCCAGAATATCCGCAAAGGCGGTGAGCTGGGTGTTGTTGACCACACAGATCAAAATGCTGG
>JAZOBL010000067.1:0-60178 GCA_045595945.1 Faecousia sp. | reverse complement strand
CTCCACATCGTCACCCACATAGCCAGCCTCTGTCAGGGTGGTGGCATCGGCAATAGCAAAAGGAACATCCAGAATCCGTGCCAAAGTCTGGGCAAAGAGGGTTTTTCCGGAGCCGGTAGGGCCAATCAGCAGGATGTTGCTTTTCTGAAGCTCTACATCCGTATTGGCAGACAGGTAAATGCGCTTATAGTGGTTATACACAGCTACGGACAAGGCAATCTTTGCATCTTCCTGACCGATGATATAGCCATCCATATATGCCTTGATCTCCGCAGGAGTGGGCAGATATTCCGGCATTTCGGTATTGTTCTCGTCTTCACGTAGCAAATCGCAGCAGGCCTGTACGCAGTCGCTGCAGATATATACCCTAGGGCCTGCAATCAGCCGTGCTTGAGACTCCCGCTTCCCGCAGAAGGAACAGCAGATCAGCTGCTCATCAGTTTTGGACATGAACCGAATACCGCCTTTCTCGTACAATCAATGGCGCTCCAGAACCCGGTCGATCAAACCAAATTCCTTGGCCTCATCAGAAGTCATGAAGTTATCACGCTCACAGGCCGAGGTTACCTCCTCCACGCTCTTGCCGGTGTTTTCGGCCAGAATACGGTTCATGCGAGCCTTGATCGTCTCCAGCCGCTTCATATGGATGGCCATGTCAGTAATCTGACCTTGGGTTCCGGCAGAGGGCTGGTGAATCATGATTTCAGAGTTGGGCAATGCCATACGCTTGCCCTTGGTGCCTGCAGACAGCAGGAATGCGCCCATGGATGCGGCCATACCCACACAAATGGTCGCCACATCGCACTTAATATACTGCATGGTATCGTAGATCGCCATGCCGGCAGTGACACTGCCGCCGGGACTGTTAATGTAGAACTGAATGTCCTTGTCCGGATCCTGGGCCTCCAGATACAGCAGCTGTGCCACAATGAGGCTGGCTGTGGTATCGTTGACCTCTTCCGACAGGAAAATGATCCGGTCGTTCAGCAGCCGAGAGAAAATATCATAGCTGCGCTCACCGCGACTGGTCTGTTCTACAACATAGGGTACTAAACTCATGGTCGTGTCTCCTTTCAGGGTTTGAAACATTCTAACCATCTAAGGGCGGACTTATTCCTCGGAAGCTGCCTCTTCTGCCTTGGGAGCTACTGCAACAGCGGAGTCCACAATGACCTTCACGGCCTTACGGGTCTCCAGATTGGTCTTCAGCTCCTCAACAGGGACCATGGACTTGATCTTGTCCACTTCCATCTCATACTGCTTTGCCATTTCCTCGAACTCAGCATTGATGTCCTCGTCGGTGACGGTGATGCCCTCCACCTCAACGATCTTTGCCAGAGTTACATTAGCCTTAGCCTGCTTCTCAGCAGCGGGACGGAAGGCATTGCGCATGGTGGACAGATCGCCACCCATCATCTTTGCGTACTGCTCCACAGAGTAGCCGCTCATCTGCAGCTGATAGCCAAAGCGCTCCATCTGGTTGTCCAGCTCCAGCTCAACCAGAGATGCGGGCATATCAACGGTGGTGTTCTCAGCAGCCTTGTCTACACAAGCCTGCTCAAAGGCGGAATCGATCTGCTTCTGAGCCTTCTCCAGAGCCTTGGCGCGGATATCGGCCTTCAGTTCCTCCAGAGACTCGAACTCGGAAACATCCTTTGCAAACTCGTCGTCAAGGGCAGGTACATTGGTAGCTGTGACCTTGTTCACCTTAACGTGGAACACAACAGCCTTGCCAGCCAGTTCTGCATGGTAATCCTCAGGGAAAGTGATGTCTATATCCTTCTCATCGCCGGCACTCATGCCGACTACCTGCTCCTCAAAGCCGGGAACAAAGGAACCGGAGCCCAGCTTCAGGTCAAAGTTATCGCCCTTGCCGCCGGCAAATGCAACGCCATTGTCGAAGCCTTCAAAGTCAATGTTTGCGGTATCGCCCATTTCAGCTGCGCGCTCAACAGTCTCGGTGGAAGCCACATTCTGAGCCATACGGTTCAGCTCGGCTTCAACCTGCTCATCGGTAACAGTTGCCTCGGCCTTCTCTACTTCAAGACCCTTGTAATCACCCAGGGTGACCTCGGGGTACACATCGGTAGTCATGGTAATGGTGACAACATTCTCCTCGTTAATGTCCATATCGGTCAAGCTGGGACGGCCCACAGCCTTCACATCCTGCTTGACAACAGCAAACTCATAAACCTCGGGGAAGATCTCCTCCAGCCCGTCTTCGTAGAAAACATGTGCGCCATACATGGACTCGATCATCTTCCGGGGAGCCTTGCCCTTACGGAAACCGGGGATCATAATGTTCTTGCGAGCCTTCATATAAGCCTTCTGGACACCGGACTCCATCAGATCCTTGTCGATCTCAACAACAATGGTAGCCTGATTGCCGTTCTTTTCAATGCTCTTGATGTTCATGGTTTATATCCTCCCAAATTCAGGCTGTATTGACAGCCATTCAATATACAAATTTTGCATCCGAATTATTCTAGCAAATTATATGCCAAATGTCCACACTTTTCTTGAAATTTTTATTAAATTATCCGGTATGGTTGAAAATTCAACTTATCCGCTGCCAGGAGTTTGTATTCAATACCGTCCCACTGCCCTTCCATGGCCAAACCGTGGCTTTGCCCGTGCAAATGCCCGTAAAAACAGCGCCTGACATCGTAGCGGTTAAGGATTTCCAATATTTCTTGGCAGGTGTACCCTTTATACCGAGGCGGGTAGTGCAAAAATACGATTTTTGGCAGATCGCCGGCAGATTTCAGAGATGCTTCCAATCGCATCAATTCCCGGCGGAACACCTTTTCATCGTGTCCGTCACTGCGTTCTTCCTCAAAAAACCATCCTCTTGTGCCGCAAATGGCATACCCATCATATTCGTAATGATTATTGTTTAAGATCCACTGGTTTGAAAATCCCTGCTCAGTACAGAATTGGTAGAACTTAGTAGCTGTGCTCCACCAATAGTCGTGGTTTCCTTTCAAAATGATCTTTCTTCCGGGAATCTGGTCGATCCACGCAAAGTCAGCACCTGCGCTTTGCAGATCCAGAGCCCAGGAGATGTCACCCATCAGCACAGTGGTATCCTCCGGTCCGATGACTGACAGACCCGCTTTTAGTTTTTCCATATATCCGACCCATGCGCCGCCGAAGATGTCCATTGGCTTGGGTGCTCCCAGACACAGATGCAGGTCACCGATTGCGTACAATGCCATGTGCTTACTCCTTGGTGAAATTGATTTGTTTCATCAACTCATTCTTGCTGAGGTTAAGAATCTTCGTGAGCCGGTCTGTGCTTAACGCAGGACTTTCCTTGCCCAACAGCAGGGTGTGGTTGCCGATGCCGGAGCCGGAGCGGTAATCCTGTAAGCCGCCGTAGGTAAAGGCTAACACCGGGTCTGCGATATACCCATTGGTGCGATAGATGCTGGATACCACCGCATCCGTGCGGACAACGCTAACAACAGTTGCAACAATTTCGTTGCTCAAGCGGGGCAGCAGTTCTTCATCCAGCCGAAATATGCCGTTGTGATCACGTGCATTCAAATACTCCACAACCAGATCTGCACCATAGGCTCTGTGCAGCAGGTATTCAAAATACCCCGGTGTTCCTGTGTTCGCTGGCCGGGATTTCATGTTCATCGACCCGACACCGGTATTCATTTCACCTCTGTGGATCAGATCCCAAAATGATCCGTTTTCATCACAGACACACAGGATCTTTCCAATCGGAAGACCCATGTCCTTTGCGTATAGCGCTGCCGCAACAGTGGAAAAATCCCCGGCGGCAATGCAAAGATCGAGGCACCCGCAGGAAGTCATCTGCGTCTGAACGCACAGGCCGAACAGTATAGCGATCTCGATGGCTACCCTTGCCCACCCCCGGGCAGGCAGCTGCAAAGAAGTTTTACCGCACATACAGGCATACAGACTTTCGATGAGATAGTTCCAATTGCTGCCAGGATTGCGCCAGCATTCGACAACTGTTGTCCGGCGGCTGATCTCAACCGCCTGGAAAGGTGTGCGTCCAATGGCACACTCCACATCCCATCCGGTTAGAGACAGACCAAATAAGCTGTTAAGGATCTGCGCAATTGCCTCAGTGGCGGACAGTTCCCACAAGTTGGGAAACAGATCCGGTTTTAATGATTGGAAGGGTGTGTAGAATCCTCCGTCTGTGGCGGTTTCTTCGTGCAATGCCCGATAGGCGGTATAAGAATCTATGTTGTTTCTTGTGCTTATGTAGAGCATTTCCCCAGTACCTCCATAGCATTATTCCAGTATATATTCTCTACGCTCTTCTCCGGTACGCCTCTTAGCAATAGCTGTTGCGCCAATTGATCATAGCTCTGCACTCCAGAAAATCCGACGGGCAGCTCATCGCAGCCGTCCAGATCACCGCCAAGGCTGATATGTCTATCATCCTGTACCAGATCCAGAAAATGCAGAACATGGTCACAGACCGTATCCAGATCGGCAGATTCGCCCAGAAACGCCGTGTACAGATTGATACCCACAGTACCACCTGTCGCGCAAATCGCCCGGTACATGTCATCTGTCAGGTTTCTGGGAACATTGCACACAGTTCTGCTGTTGGAATGGGTGGCGATCACAGGGGCATGGGTTATCTTCACAATATCCCAGAAGGCTTCATCACTGATATGGCTCACATCGATGAGCATTCCCAGCCGCTGTGCCTCTTTCACATATTCCCGTCCCAGATCTGTCAGTCCCCCGCCTGTGACACAAGAACCGCACAATACGTTCTTCTCGTTCCAACCAAGGGTAGTGATCCGAAAACCGAGGGCATATAATTCTTCCAGCCTTGCAGGGTCAAAACCGAGGCCGGCAGGGCCTTCGATCGTTAAGATCCCTGACATGTATCCCGCATTAAAGTTGGACCTCACATCGGCAGCTGACTTTGCTAACCGGATCGTGTCCTTGTTAGCCTCCATTTGCCGAAGAATTCCGGAAAGTTCTTTCGTAAATACTAGCTCCGGTGTAATTCCATCCGGCATGGAGTCAAATGTGGATGTGAAGCAAGCAAAGCACTGAGCATAACCTGACAGCTCCCCTGCTCTGCATAGATCAATATGCAGAGCATTGCTGCGCAGGCTGCCGCATTGGGAAAAGGTTGCATCCCAAAGTGCCAAAGCTGTGTCACAATGCAGGTCAAAGACGGGAAATCTCATGAGAATGCATCCTCCAGATGGATAATTTTCGGCTTAGCTGTAGCGATGCCCTCCGGTGCGTATATCTCAATTACGTCAAATCTCGGTTGTAGTTGTGTAGGTGTTTCCGATAAATAAAACTCTGCGGTGGTGCGCAAGCGCTCCTGTTTTTTGCGGTCCACAAATTCCATTGCATTGGCAAAGTGATCGTTTTTTCTCAGTTTGACCTCCACAAATACCAAGTATTTCCGGTTTGCAACGATCAAATCAATTTCGCCAAATCGGCTTCTGTAGCCAGAGGCAAGGAGCTTATAATGCTTTTTCTGCAGATACTCAGCTGCCAAAGCCTCACCCCAAGCGCCAGCAATATTATTTTTCCCCATAGAATTTCTTCAAAAAACTCATCCTGTGAATGTCACAGGGTCCCTGTTCTGTCAAAGCAGCATAGTGCGCCTTGGTCCCATACCCCTTATGTACCTCAAAGCCATAGCCCGGATACACATCAGCCATCTCCAGCATCACATCATCCCGGGTGACCTTTGCCAGAATGGACGCAGCAGCGATACTGGCACTGCAGCCGTCGCCGCCAACGATCGTTTCCACGGAAAGGCCAAAATCTTTGGTACGGTTTCCATCGATCAGCGCGACTTCTGGCTTGACCTCCAGTCCGTGAATTGCCCGTTCCATAGCAAGGTAGGTCGCCTGAAGAATATTGATTTCATCAATTTCCGTATGGGTGGCAAATGCAATGGAGTATGCGATCGCCTGTTCTTGAATAAGAGGATACAACTCCCGGCGCTTTTTGTCAGATAGCTTCTTGCTGTCGTTTAGGCCGGGAATCTGAATGTAGGCAGGCAAAATCACCGCTGCGGCACAGACAGGTCCGGCCAGAGGCCCCCGACCAGCTTCATCAACACCGCAGATCAGTTTCACACCTTGATCAAAATACTTCTGCTCGTATTTCCACATATTCACATCGCTCATGTTATATCCTCCGGTGATTCCAGCGTAAAGTGGCCCAGCTTGCCGGACCGATATTCGTCCAGCAGCACCTTTGCCATCCGCTCTGTGTGAATCTCTCCGCGGGCCAGCAAATATCCGCGTTTACGGCCCGCCTCCTCCAGTAGCATATAACCGGGAGTACCGGGCTCTGCCTCCACCTTATAACGCTCTTTTAAGGTGCTGGGATAGAATTTCAGCATCAGCTCCATGAGTCTGGCTGCCAGCTCTTCAATATCAATAACGCCTTCTTTTACCGCACCGGTGTAGGCAAGCATCATACCCACTTCAGGGTCTTCAAATTTAGGCCACAGGATGCCGGGAGTATCCAACAAAAGCAAGCCTGAGTCCACGGTCACCCATTGCTTACCTCGCGTCACACCGGGACGGTTTTCTGCCTTCGCGCCCCTGCGTCCGGATATCTGGTTAATCAGGGTGGATTTACCCACATTGGGAATACCCACCACCATGATTTTCAGTGGCTTATTCATGCCTTTTGCTGCATTGCGCTCAATCTTTTCCTTCAGAACAGAGCGAACCGCAGGCTGGAAATTTCCAATTCCTTTTTTTGTTTTACAGTCAGTAGCGATGGCCGCAATGCCTTTGCTTCTAAAATAAGCGATCCAACGCTTGGTGGCCTCCTGATCCGCTAAATCCATCCGATTGAGGACGATGATCCTTGGCTTCGATCCACAGATCGCATCTATATCCGGATTGTGGCTGGAAACAGGGATTCTGGCATCCACGATCTCACAAACGGCATCCACCAGCTTTAGATCGGATTCCATCTGACGTCTGGTTTTTGTCATGTGACCGGGATACCACTGTATATGCATCCGTTCCTGTTCCATTATGATAACGCTCCAATTCTGTCAAATTGCCGGATTTTGGTGTCTTCATCTGCACCGGGGAAAAGGATAAAAATAGCTCTTCCAAGAATTTCGCGGCAGTCAATAAATCCGATTTCCGGACTTCTGCTGTCCAGAGAATTGTTACGGTTGTCACCCATTACAAAGACACAGCCTTCCGGTACGGTTTGCGGAAACTCTGTTTGTTCATACAGATTCGTGGGCGTATTGGTATAAGGCTCATCCAAAGCTACGCCGTCCACATACACTACACCGTTTGCAAAGTCGATGTCAACCTCCTGACCTTCCGTTGCGATAACTCGCTTGATGATCGGTTCACCGTCCTTGTAGGTCTCTTTGCTGGCAACGACAATGTCTCCATATTCCGGATCATTGTAGAATATATTGCTTAAAAGCAGGATGTAGTCGCCGTTCAGTAAGGTCATTTTCATAGACGGCCCGGATACCACCACAACCCGAAACAACAGTGTAAAAATCAGCAAAATACCTGCCAGCCAAAACACAAAATCGTGAAGATATGCAAGAATTGCTTTTTTGATTGATGATTTCGTCGTTACGGGCTTCTTGTCAGCAACCGGTTCGCTGGAATTCTTCCGTTCTTCAGGGATTCTGGATTCCATGTTATCCATCGTTCGTCCTCCGACAATTTTTCGTATTTTACTCATTATAAACCATTTGGGGCAATAAAAAAAGAGGGTTACCCCTCTTTTTTTATGGAATTTTAAATTAAACCTTTTCCTTGACCTTTGCGGCCTTGCCGAAGCGCTCACGCAGGTAGTACAGCTTTGCACGGCGTACCTTACCCTTACGAACGGTTTCAACACTGGCAATACGGGGAGAGTGAACAGGAAATACCTTTTCACAGCCAACACCGTAGCTGATCCGGCGAACCGTGATGGTCTCACCGATGCCGCCGTGCTTCCGGGCGATGATGGTGCCTTCAAACACCTGAATACGCTCACGGGAGCCTTCCTTGATCCGCACATGCACACGAACAGTGTCGCCAACCCGCATTTCGGGCAGCTCTTCCTTCATGTACTGGCTGGACAGAGCCTTAACCAAATCCATATCTTTGTCCTCCTTATATTGGGCGTTCTTGCAGTGATTGATCCGGCGATATGGTTCCCGGCACTGTAGAGGACTCACCTTAATTTTCAAGACCGATGTATTTTAGCACACATAAAAGCAAAATGCAAGTACTTTTTTTAGATATATTAAGATATTTTTCCAGTTTTTATCGCCATACATCAAAAAAACAGAGGGAATTACAAATGTAATTCCCTCTGTTGGTCCGAGTTACTGGATTCGAACCAGCGGCCTCTTGAACCCCATTCAAGCGCGATACCAAACTTCGCCAAACCCGGATTTTGCTTGCATCTCACGACAGCTTTAGTATAATAGCATACTCCGTCAGAAAATGCAAGCACTTTTTTGAAAAAGTTTTCAGAGAATTATTCGCCGATTTCTGTGCGAACAACCTTGCCCAAATTCCACAGACGAACGACCTTTTCCTCTGCTTCTTTCTTTTCCACATCATCGGCATATTCCACATATACCGTGTGTGCGCTGCAATCTGCGCATTCTACCTGTACATTCCAGCCGCCTTCATGCATAACCATGCCGCTGCCGTGACAAATGGGGCAGTCCTCAAGAATGTAATTTGGATTCAGTTCCATAATCATACTCCTTAACGAAATACTTCACGATTGACATCAAAAATTTCCAGACGACGACACCGTGCAAAATCCGGCTTAAATTCCGGCAAATGCCGTACAATGGCAGCATGCAGCTGCATGGGATTCAACGTGGGATTCTGACAGCAAACAACAGCGTCCAGAACCAGCTCCCGCTCCCCTTCTCGCTGAACCGTCAGGGATTGTATCATTGGGATGATGTTTTGTTCTTGAATCCCATTTGTTTTTGTCTTTTTAGAAACAGCAACCTCATCCCGGGCAAACAAAGCCGCAATGGCGGGTTCTGCGCCCTCCGGAATCCCCAGATCGTACTCAAGTGTTACCTGACAATGCAGATATGCCAGGTACTTCAGCTTTGCTCCATTTTCATAGACCTGCAGCACCCGAACGCCCGGTATTAGGGTGTCGTTCAGCAGTGTGCAAATTTCATCGTTTGAGACCTGTTGACCGTCCAGATCGAAGTCTAAAAGCTCACAGCTGCTTTCCACGCCTACGGACAAAGGAAGCGCAATAGAGACAGACGGTCTGGGGTTAAATCCTTGGGTATGGGTCAGAGATAGACCTGCCCTCTTAAAGCTGCGCTGAAACAGGCGCATTAGATCCAGATGGGAGATCCAAATGGCATTTCCCTTCTTTTCGAATAGCGCTCTAGCCATCGCACTCAACCTCCTGCAGCAATCGATTGGCACCACACCCACTACAGCCATGGCGGCAATCAGGTGTGATCTTTCCGGCGTAAGCCTGGGCACGTTCCCGTCGCAGGAAGGCTTTTGTCACGCCCACATCGATGGTATCCCAAGGTAAGATCTCCTCTTCACCGTAGCCACGAACCGTATAAAAATCCGGATCGATACCGCATTCAGCGAAAGCATCCAACCAAGCCTGGTAGTTGAAATATTCATCCCAACCGTCCAGCCGAGCGCCGTTTCTGGCAGCTGCCTCAATGACAGCGCCCAGACGCCGGTCCCCCCGTGCGGTTACCGCCTCCAAACGGCTGATATCCGGTGTATGGTAGTTGTATTCTATGGATTTGGAATAGAAATGATCCTTCAGCAGTCGGCAGCGTCGCAGATATTCCTCCGGCGAGATTTGCTGTTCCCACTGAAAAGGTGTGTGAGGCTTTGGTACAAAATATGCTGTGGCTACATGCACCCGCAGGCCGCGCTTCTTGTTGGAGGCGTGTTCTTTCCAGGTCTGTATGACCTTATACACAAGCTCCGCAATCCCGAGAACATCCTCGTCTGTTTCCGTGGGCAGACCCAACATGAAATACAGCTTTACATTGTTCCAGCCACCGGAAAATGCGTTTGCACAGGTGGTGAGAATCTCATCCTCAGTCAGGTTCTTGTTGATGACATCTCTCAGCCGCTGTGTCCCTGCCTCCGGGGCAAAGGTCAGTCCACTCTTACGGAGTGTCTGCAGTTTTTGCATAAGCTCACGGGAGAAGTTATCCGCCCGCAGAGACGGAACAGACAGATTGATTTTATGGTCTGCACAGTACGGAATCATCTGATCTGTCAATTCCTTGAGTTGGCGATAGTCGGAGGTAGAAAGGCTGGACAGGGTGATTTCATTGTGTCCGGAATCCTCCAGCGTATCAACCGCCTGCTGATAAAGAACCGATGCGCTCTTTTTTCGCACCGGGCGGCAGGAGAAGCCAGCCTGGCAAAAACGACATCCGCGAATACAGCCACGAAATACCTCCAGATTGGCTCTGTCGTGGACGATTTCCGTGGAGGCCACGATCATCTTTGTGGGGAAATATGCCGCATCCAGATTCTCTACAATGCGCTTGGTGACAACGGCCGGAGCACCATCCAACGGTGTGATTGCTGCGAGAGTCCCATTCTCATGATATGTGTGCTCATAGAAACTGGGTACATATACGCCGGGGATCTTAGATACTTCCTGCAGGAAACGCTCTTTAGACCAATTCTCGGCCTTTGCCCGGTCATACAGGCTGACAATTTCAACCGTGCTCTCCTCTCCCTCTCCCAAGGAAAAGAAGTCTACAAACTCTGCCAAAGGCTCCGGATTGAAGGTACAGACGCCACCGGCAAAGATGATATTCTTCAATCCATTGCGGTCTTTCGCGCGCAGGGGAATACCGGCAAGAGACAGCATGTTTACAATATTGGTGTAACACATCTCATAACCGATGGTAAACGCAATCATATCAAAATCCTTCACAGGATCCTGGCTCTCCAACGCCCAGAGAGGCAATTCATGTTGCCGCATGGCTTCTTCCATGTCTCCCCAGGGAGTAAATACCCGTTCACACCAAACGCCATCCATCTGGTTCATCACGCCATACAGGATGCGCATACCCACATTAGACATACCGATCTCATAGGTGTCCGGGAAACAGAAGGCTATGCGGACACGAACACCTGCTAAATCTTTCTGTATTTCATTTCGCTCTCCCCCTGTGTACCGTGCAGGTTTCTGAACGGTGGGGAGCAGCCGTTGAAGTAGTTCTGTCATAGCAATACCTCATCCATTTTAGTAGGATTATTGTACTGCGCCTGCTCCCCTTTTGCAAGTCATTTTTCTGTTTTTCATTACCAGTTCCACTGCAACAACCACAGGCAGGACACCGAGATGATAAATCACGCTGAGCCCTACGCACAACGCAACAATTACACACATAATCAGCCGCTCCAGTATACGAAACGGTTTTTCATATTCACCTATAAACAGTTCCAGCAGCCTGCCACCGTCCAAGGGTCTGACCGGAATCAAGTTGTATATCGTCAGCAGGAAACTGAATACAGCCACTTCCGGCAAAAAGCTGCAAAGCAAGACAGGCATTACCCCAAGAAGTGGCCCACACAGAATACAAATAAAACATCGGCCTTTTGACATTGGAGACACGACCATATCCAGTCCACCGGAAACCGCTGACAGGGATAGAACCTTCCCGCCGCACAGAAGAACAGCAAGATAGTGACCAAGCTCATGAATGGCCACCGCCAATCCCCACCCCAATAACCACCGTATGGGTAACATTAAAATAAGACATGCAAAATAAAGATATACAACAGATGCGAATATGTGCCGTTTATCCCACGCCATTGGTCACCACAGTTTCACAAAAGGCTGCAAAGGCATCCGTCCACCGGACTCCATCTTGAACACTCTCAAACAGTTCTGCAGTTGCACGGATTGTGGTATCCGGATCACCGGGGATCAAGAACTCCCGCATCTTCTGTGTACTGAGACCATAGATCAGCACAGCTGACAGTAATATTCCTGCTATGATGCGACATGCTGCAGCATAATTTTCGTTTTTCTTTAATGGATAACGCTTTACCTGCTCCGGGTTATATATAATGTGATAACTCATGTCAATCCCTCCACTGTACTCTATGAGGAACATAAAACATCCATGTCACTTGTAAATAAACAGGCTTCCCCTTGACAATCACCTCTTTTTTCACTATAATGTTTCTCGCAATCGGGGTATGGCGAAGTTTGGTATCGCGCTTGGTTCGGGTCCAAGAGGCCTCGGGTTCAAATCCCGATACTCCGACCAAAGATGAAGACTGCCCATACGGGCGGTCTTCATTTTTCTTTCCAATGCCAGTTCTCCTGTCCATATATGCTGTCGGAATATTTTAAATTTCACTGTATTCTAAAATTTCTATTGACTTTAGCTCTTTACTGTGATAAACTACCAAGTGTTTTATTGAGAATTCAAACTTTGGGAGGAATTCACTATGGGTAGTACATTACAAATATTGATTGCCATGGTAATCTACATGAGTGCGGTCATTTTGATTGGCATTCTGTTTGCAAAGCGTGCAAACCAAAGCTCTAATGAGTATTTTCTGGGCGGGCGTAGCCTTGGACCGTGGGTCACAGCCATGAGTGCTGAGGCTTCGGACATGTCCGGCTGGCTGCTGATGGGCTTGCCCGGTGTTGCATACTGGTGCGGCATTTCTGACGCCACCTGGACTGCTGTAGGTCTTGCTGTGGGTACATATCTGAACTGGCTGATTGTTTCCAAGCGCCTCCGCCGTTACAGCGAGAGTGCCGGCGAAGCCATTACCCTTCCGGAGTTCTTCTCCAACCGTTTCCATGAAAAGCGGAAAGTAATTATGAGCATAGCAGCCGCATTTATTTTGATATTCTTTACCGTTTATGCGGCAAGTTGCCTGGTAACCTGCGGCAAGCTCTTCTCGACGCTGTTTGATATGCCCTATATCCCCATGATGATTTTAGGCGCTGTGTTTGTACTGCTGTATACGCTTCTTGGCGGATTTTTGGCAGAAAGCGTATCCGACTTCATGCAGGCAATCGTCATGATTATTGCGTTGACAGTTGTTGTGATTACAGGTACTGTCGCTGCCGGAGGCCTTGACGCAGTCGTCAACAACGCCAAATCTATTCCCGGATTTTTTGATTTCTTCGGCATTGCGAATCCTGTTACTACAGATGGCGTACAGCAAATCGTGGATGGAGCTCCGCAGTTTGGTGATGCTGCCCCCTACGGTGTACTTTCCATCGCATCCTGCATGGCCTGGGGCTTGGGTTATTTTGGTATGCCCCAGGTGCTGCTACGTTTCATGGCGATCCGCTCCGAAGGTGAATTAACGCGCTCCCGCAGGATTGCCACGATCTGGGTGGTGATTTCACTTGGCGTTGCAGTGTTCATCGGTATTGTTGGACGCGCCCTGATCCCCACCGCACTTACTACCTCCTCTTCCGCAGAAAACATCTTTATCGTTCTGTCCAGTAATTTGTTGCCTCCGATTCTTGCCGGTTTTGTCATGGCCGGTATTCTAGCTGCGACCATCAGTTCTTCTGACTCCTATTTACTGATTGCTGCATCCGCTCTGGCCAAAAATATTTACCAAGGTATTTGTTGCAAAAAGGCCAGCGATAAGCAGGTCATGTGCATAACCAGAATTACCCTGCTTGTGATTACTGCTATCGCAATTATTATTGCGTTGGACGAGAAGAGTATCATCTTCACCATTGTCAGCTTTGCATGGGCAGGCTTTGGTGCCACATTCGGCCCTCTAATGCTGATGAGTCTGTTCTGGAAGCGCATTAACCGTGCCGGTGCCATTGCAGGCATGCTTTCCGGCGGCGTTACGGTTTTTGTTTGGAAGCTTCTGGTACGTCCCTTGGGTGGCGTGTGGAACATTTACGAGCTGCTGCCCGCATTTATCGTCTCCTGCATTTTCATTATTGTGGTTTCGTTGCTCACTCCGGCACCCTCTGCTGAAATTCAGGAGGAATTTGATAAGGTAGCCGGTAAAACCTCTGCAATTTAATAATTCATTCAAGGAAACAGCAGGAATCGCTTTGACGATTCCTGCTGTTTTTTTGTATAATTCCAACCTGTGGAGCGATACTATCCATATTGTATCCGTAAGGAGGATAAGGATGGATTCACTTTGGAAACAGGCCTGTAATATGCCGAATTTTGGTGCACAAAGCCAGGACATTCACACAGATATTTTGATTATAGGCGGCGGGATTGCCGGCATTTTATGTGCTTATCAGCTCCATCAGACCGGTGTTGATTATGTTCTTACCGAAGCAAAAACGATTTGCAGCGGCATCACAAAAAGCACTACGGCAAAGATCACATCGCAGCATGGCTTGATCTATGACCAGATGATCCGCCGATTCGGACAAAGCTATGCCAAGCTCTACCTGCAGGCAAATGAAGAAGCACTGGACCGATACCGGACTCTATGCAGCAATATTGATTGCGACTTTGAGGAGAAAGATGCATTTGTTTATTCCATTACCGACCGCGAGGCAATCAACAATGAATATCGGGCGTTGCAAAAGCTGGGATTCCCCGCCATGATGCAGCGTAAGCTTCCCCTTCCCCTACCCGTTGCCGGAGCTGTTCGTTTTCCTAAGCAAGCACAGTTTCATCCAATAAAGTTTCTATCGGCAATTTCTTCCAATCTAAATATTTTAGAGCACACCCCCGTACGGGAGTTGGTTGGATTGACCGCACACACAGATTACGGGAAAATTCGGGCAAACAAGATCATTGTGGCCACACACTTCCCTTTTCTTAACAAGCACGGTCTGTATCCCATTAAGCTGTATCAACATCGTTCCTATGTGCTTGCTCTGGAAAACGCACCGGATGTTAGCGGTATGTATGTGGATGAGAACCCAAAAGGACTCTCATTTCGAAATTACCGGGATCTGCTGCTGTTAGGCGGCGGCAGTCACCGCACCGGGAAACAAGGTGGTGCCTGGGAAGTACTCCTGGAATTCGCCAAACGCAATTTCCCAGGGGCAACACCCAAATACCAATGGGCAACTCAGGATTGCATGTCGCTTGATGGTATCCCCTATATTGGTCGTTACTCCCCAAGTACGGAAGGTCTATATGTTGCCACAGGCTTCAACAAATGGGGAATGACAACCTCCATGGTGGCTGCAACGGTTCTATCTGATCTGGTTCAGGGTAAAAGGAACCCCTATGAATCGGTATTTTCACCGTCGCGGAGTATTCTGCGGCCGCAGCTTGCGGTCAATGGATTTGAAACACTCACAAATCTCTTGACACCCACACGGAGGCGTTGTCCACATCTGGGCTGTGCATTGAAATGGAACAAGTACGAGCACTCCTGGGACTGTTCCTGCCACGGATCCAGATTTACAGAAAGCGGTAAATTGATTGACAATCCTGCCACGGGAGACCTTAAAAATATGCAAAAAGGCAACCGATTGTAAAATCGGTTGCCTTTATAATTCTGTTATCCAAACAGCACGATCAAGAACTGGGAGACCAGTACCACCGCCAGAAGAGAGATCGGATAGGTAGCTGCATAGGCTGCTGCCACATCCTCCGTGCCGGATACATTGATCAGCGTACCCAGCGCCGGTGTGGAGGTCATGCCGCCGGTGATCGAACCCAGACTGTTCAGCAAGGGAAGCTTCAGCAGATACTTAGCAATCAGGAAACCCACAATCAGCGGCAATATGGTCATCATTGCGCCGTACAGGAAATAGATTGGCTTAAAGAATCTGACAAAATCAGCACCGCCGGAGATACCGGCACCTGCCAAAAACAGCATCAGTCCCACTTCCCGGAGTATTTTTAGCGTTTTGGCGGGAGGCATAATACTGACACGACCGATTCTGGAGAAATGTCCAAACACCAAAGAAGAAACCAAAGCACCACCGGTGGTCGTCAAAGAGAAGCAAATTCCGTCAAGACCTTGTGCTGACAGAGGAATCCGGATATTGCCAACAACAAGACCAACTGCTGCAGCTGCAGCGAAGGCACACAGGCCCATATCGTCGATTTCCAAGAGCTTACCGGAATATGCTTTGGCAGAACCCACATCTACACTGGTGATCTTCTTGCGCTCTTCATCCATATTTGCTTTGGTGATCTTCGGCAGAATCTGCACAAACAGCACAACACCAACAACACCAAACAGATATGCAATACCATAACCTACAGTTACAGCAGACTCATACTGTGCTGCCAGATCTGAATTGGCTCCATAGAAGTTTAAGACCGTATCCTTAGCAGCAGTAAATCCGGGTGTGGTAGTCAGCGCACCGGACAGCAGGCCGTCCAAAATGGCGATGAACTCCTTAGGATCGTCCTCAAATCCCCTGCCTGCATAGTAGCAAAGAACACAGGCCAAACCACCTGCCAGAATAATAGAGACACCCAGCAGAATGTAGGACTTAAAGTTCTTTTTTAGATTATGGAAAAACTTGGGACCGGCAATGAATCCGACCGAGGTAACAAAGAGTACCAAGCCCATATTCTCCACGATCTTCAAACCGTTCTTCGCTGTGGCAGCGGAGCCCATAACGTCTTTGAATTGGTCATAAAACAAAGCGCCAAACAGCAGTGCAACCACAAATACACCGGCAGTTCCCAGAGAGATGCCCTTTATTGTAACACGTCCCAGAAGATAACCCAAGGTGACGATTGCCATCAAAAACAGCATCATAAAAGGTACGCCCATGACGCGGATCACACCATCAAATAATTCCATTGATGAAGACCTCCGTTACAGCGTATTCCGACGCTTAGTGTAGTCAGGAAGCAGTTTCGGAGATACCACATCTGTATCAATACCCGCATCAGCCCGTTCCTGGCTGAAGGTATTCAGGTGATTCAGCGTCAGCTGACCAACGGTTACTTCCTTTGCCTTCCGGGATGCGTAGCGGCCGGCATTACGGCCGAAGACAATGATGTCCAGCAGACTGTTACCCATTAGTCGGTTACGTCCGTGAATACCGCCTACTACCTCACCTGCTGCATAGAGATTTTCAATATCCGTCTGGCCGTCGTCAGTGATCTTCAAACCGCCATTCTGGTAGTGCAGAGTGGGATAAATCAGAATCGGCTCTTTCCGGATGTCAATGCCGTGCTTAGCAAACATACGCATCATGGCGGGAATCCGCTTTTCGATGGTTCCCGGGCCATTCTTGATCTCGATCATAGGTGTATCCAGCCACACGCCAAAGCCCTCGGGTGTGGGAACGCCGTTTCCACGATCGGTACATTCACGGATGATGGAGGCAGCAGACACATCACGAGTCTCCAGAGGATTCATAAACACCTCGCCGTTGGCATTAACCAGCATAGCGCCTACAGAGCGAACCTTCTCTGTTACTAGCGCGCCATAGATCTGTGCCGGGAAGGCAGCGCCGGTGGGATGATACTGCAATGTCTCCGGGTACAGCAGTCGTGCGCCGGCACGGTAAGCCAGCACCAGACCGTCTGCGGTTGCGCCGTAGTGATTGGAGGTGGGAAATCCTTGATAGTGAAGCCGTCCGGCGCCGCCGGTGGCCATAATAACCGTTTTAGCTCTTGCTACCAGCAGTTCCTTTGTTTCCATATTCTGCAGCACGGCACCGGCACAACGGCCCTGCTCGTCTTTGATCAGCTCGATCACAGAAGTAAAATCCACAACGGGAATCTTGCGGTTGAGAACCTCATCCCGGAGGGTGCGCATGATCTCAGCACCGGAGTAATCCTTAGCGGCATGCATTCTCTTTCGGGATGTACCGCCGCCGTGGGTGGTGATCATGGTGCCGTCCGGTGCTTTGTCAAACTCAACACCCAGCTCGGACAGCCAGCGAATCGCCTCCGGCGCGTCGTTTACCAGCTTATACAGCAAATCCTTCTGGGCAGCAAAATGTCCGCCGCCAAATGCGTCCAGGAAATGCTGGGCAGGGCTGTCATTGGGCTTGTCAGCAGCCTGGATGCCGCCTTCGGCCATCATGGTGTTGGCATCGCCAATTCTCAACTTGGTGACGATCATTACATCAGCGCCATTGTCATGGGCTTCAATCGCTGCAGAAGCACCTGCTCCGCCGCCGCCGATGATCAAGACATCCACATCATAGTCAGGGGTGGAAAGTTCTACCTGATCTGCGGTAATCCGAGGCTTGCCCTGCAAAAGATCTGCCAGTTCAACAGGAACTTTACCGCCCTTGTTGGGGCCGATTTTCAGCTCCGTAAACTGATTTTCCCGATAATCGGGGTGGTAGGTTTTCAGAAGGATATCCTTTTCCTCTGCGGTCATTCTTCTGGGGTCCATGCGAATATTTGCTTCTCTGGCAGCTTCCACTTTCTTAATGGATTCCTGCATAATCGGATCATGATACATAGCACAGACCTCCTTATTTTTCGATTTCGCGGGTGTTGTAAAGCTCCTGCATCTCAGACAGAGGCTTACCCATCAGATCTTCCAGCAGCAGCTCATACTTTCCGCTGTTGATTTCGGCAATCCGTTCATCCAAATGGTCACAATGGGGAGCCAGATACTTACCATTCAGACGGCGGGCCAGCATCGCAACCTGAGGATGGGAAATCTCAGCAGGACAGCGGGAAGAACATACACCGCACATAACGCAGTCAAAGGATTCCTCAGCGCACTTTTCATACTCGCCACGCTGGGCATAGGCAATGTACTGCATTACATTCAGACCCTGCGTACAGGCCTTGGTGCATGCATTGCATCCGATGCAGGCATAAATTTCCGGATACAGCTGCATCATGATCTGCTCGGTAGGCTTCACCTTTTCAATATCATACACTGCCTTTACCAGGGGGAAGAACGGCAGGGTTGCCACATACATATTATCTTCTACCTTGGTGGAACAGGCAAGACAGGTTCGCAGAGTCCGGTCTCCGGCAATCCGGTAGATGGTTGCACAAGCGCCACAGAAACCGTTGCGGCAGCCGCAGCCACGGACCAACTGGTAGCCGGCATATTCCATTGCCTCCATAATGGTCAGACTCTCGGGAACCTGATACTTCTTACCGAAGAAGTAAACAGTTACTAAATTATCCATCGCAAATTCTCCTTAGTATTCGTCCGGCAGCTCGTCCAGCTGATCCAGCCGGAAGACAGGGCCGTCTTTGCAGACATACTTATCTCCAATATTACATCTGCCACACTTACCAAGCGCGCACTTCATCCGCAGTTCCATGGTGGTGTACACCTGTTCCCGGGAGAAGCCCAGCTCCAGAAGGCCGGCCAGTGTAAATTTGATCATAATAGGAGGTCCGCACATAAGGACGGTCTTATTGGTATCAAAGGCCAATTCCTTCACAAAGTTCGGGACAAAGCCCACATGGCCATCCCAACCCTCCTGGGGATTATCGATGGTCAAATGTACATTGATACCCGCCTCTTTACACCATTCATTTTCGATCTCCGGAAAATCTACCAGATCGTCCTTAGAACGGGAGCCGTAGACAATGTCGATCTTGCCGTAGCGGTCACGATAATGGCGGCAGTAATTGATCACAGAGTGCAGCGGTGCTAAACCGATGCCACCGGCGATAAACAGCAGGTCCTTCCCGGCAAGATCCGTATCCACCGGGAAACCGTTACCGTAGGGGCCTCGGATAGTGATCTGCTGACCAACCTCCATGGAATGCAGCCAGGATGTGACGCAGCCGCACTTTTTAATGGAGAAGTCCAGATACGGCTCTGTGGGGGAAGATGTAATAGAGAACAGCGCTTCGCCCACACCGGGCATAGAAAGCATGGCGCACTGACCGGGAATGTGGATAAATGGCTTCTCGCCGTCGATACCCATCACACGGAAGGTCTTCACATCGGGAGTGTCGGTGCGAATTGCGGTCACTTCACCCAGCATAGGGATCAAGGGATCTTGTCTCATACCATTTCCTCCTTCAGTTTTTTCGCTACTTTCACAATATTCATGTGGATGGGGCATTTCTGCAGGCAACGACCGCAGCCGACACAGCCGAAGACGCCGTCATTGTTATTGGGATAATACACCAATTTGTGCATAAACCGCTGACGGAAACGCTCCTTTTGGGTGGGACGGTTGGTGCCGTGGGCCATCATGGTAAAGTCGGAGTACATACAACTATCCCAGCAGCGATAACGGCGCACTTCCCTGCCGTTATCAAAGTCCTGCACATCATAGCACTGACAGGTAGGACACACAAAGGTGCAAGTGCCGCAGCCAAGGCAGCTTTCAGACAGTTCGTTCCATGCGTTGCTGTTAAACACCTCCAGCAGCTTCTTTTCACGGAAAACAGTCAAATCAAGATCATTCAGAGGCAGCTTGGCAAGGTTCTGCTTGATTGCAGACCGCACTGCATCCACAGAGGCTTCTTCGCCTTCCTGCAGGGAGGAAAGTTTACCTGTCAGGTCACGGCCCTTTTTGGTGTTGGCACGCCAGTAAAGGTTCTCAGCGTCCATCCAGCAGGTAATATCACCGGCAGGTTCAGATGCGTCAATTCCAAAAACGCCGCAGAAGCAGGTCTCAGCGGGACGAGAGCACGCAATAGTAATGACCAAACCGTTTTCGCGGCGGGTTTGATAGTAGGTATCTACCGGCTCACTCAGAAATACCGTGTCCAGAATGTCGAAGCTGCGACAATCACAAGCACGGACGCCGAAGACCACAAAAGGCTCGGAAGGGTCTCTGTTTTCCAGAATTTCCAGTTTTTTGCCGGAAACCTTAAAGCGGGAAATGCTCTCCACCTGAGGGAAAAACAGATCCTTTGCGCTGCGGACCGTATTGAGTTTGTTTGTCAGCTCAGTCCCTTCACTCCAGAGGGTGAATTTCGCCTGACCTGTGCCGTCATCGGCAGGAATATACAGCTGTTTTTGTGCTGAAATTTCACCAAAGAGGGCTTGCAAATTGGTTAATGCAATTGTCTTCATTACTGCGCACCTCCTCTTTGGTGAACAACAGAAGGTTCACAGTCTTCTAAGGTATAGTCCGTCAAGGGGCTCTTAGTATCCATATTCGCACCGGCTTGATACACGCCGTACAGTTCATTAATATCCTTGATGAACTTTCTGTTCAGCAGGTGCAGCGGAATATTCTGAGGACATACGCGGCTGCATTCTCCGCAGTCGGTGCAGCGGCCAGCCACATGGAAGGCACGAATGATATGGAACAGATTCTCCTCGAAGGAATCAGCCGCTGCCTTATTGCGGACACCGGATTTTTCATTGTCAAACACACACTTCTCGCAACTGCAGGCAGGACATACATTCCGGCAGGCATTGCAGCGGATACACCGGGACAGCTCCCCTCTCCAGAATGCAAAGCGCTCCTCGGGGGTCATAGCTTCCAATTCAGCAACACGGTCAAAACGGGCAGAATCCTGATCCTCACCCTGCTGACCAAGAATCTCATCGCATCCAACGAGTTTCTTGCTCTTGCAGACAGTGCAGCGCTCCAGCAGGCAATCCGTACGGGAAAGTTCATGGTTTCCATAGAGGGTCTCAATGCCGAGTGAATCTCCATTCTCCTGAACATCAGTAACACCCTCGCAGCCAAGGCTGCGGATCTTTTCCATATCCAACATGCCGTCACAGGCAATGCCAACAGCATACACATTCTCCCGGAGAATTCTGTGCTCCTTCTGCAGCTGTTGGAAGGAATAGGAATCACAGGGTTTCAGAAACACAGCAACCTTGCCGTTTTTGCGGGATTCCTGAATTAAGTACTTGGAAAGGTTGGCACCGGAAAAACCGGAATACACGAAATCCTTCTCAATTTCCTCTGCACTATTAAATACAGCAGGAGTCAGGTCGTAGAAGAATTCACCGGTCTTCCAGCCTAAAATACGGCTAACAGTGCCCCCGGAGAGGAGTTCCAATGCTTTTTCTTTTATTCTTTGCTGCATCGTAAATCCTCCAGTCTCCGGTTAGGACCCAATTTTGTAATGGTATCCACAAATTCATTCATCGTTGCCGCAAACTTTGCGCCCTCAGCAGCGGATACCCATTCTACGCGAGTGCGGCCGCGCTCGATACCCATAAAGTCCAGCATGGAAAACAGCAAGGTCATTCTGCGACGGGCATAGTAGTTGCCTGTGGTATAGTGGCAGTCACCGGGGTGGCAGCCGCAGAGGATCACGCCATCAGCTCCCTTTTGAAAGGCTCTAAGGATGAACATAGGGTTCAGTCTGCAGGAGCAAGGGATCCGGATAATCTTCACATTGGCAGGATACTGCAGGCGGTTGGTGCCGGACAGATCCGCACCGGCGTAGGAACACCAGTTGCAGCAAAACGCCACGATGGTGGGCTGAAATGATTCATTTACCGACATATTGCATCCACCTCCGCCATAATTTGTTGATTGGAGAAGCCCTTAAGGTCCATAGCGCCGCTGGGACAAGCAACTGTACAAGCACCACAGCCCTGGCAGACTGCAGGATTGACCTGTGCCACACGGCGGATCAGCATCGTCCGGTTTGGACCACGGAATTCTTTGTCTACATAGGTAATTGCACCATAGGGACAGACCTTTTCACAGCTGCTGCAGCCGTTGCACATCAGTTCATCCGGTTGCGCGGTGCAGGGGTTACAGGTCAAGCTATCTTTGCACAGAAGGCCAATCACCTTGGCTGCTGCGGCGCTGGCTTGGGCGACGGTCTCGGGAATATCCTTGGGACCTTGGCATGCGCCGGACAGGAAGATACCAGCAGTGGGACTCTCCACAGGGCGAAGCTTGGGGTGTGCCTCCGTAAAAAAGTCATTGGTATCCATGGAAGCGGTAAGCATAGTAGCCAGAGGTCGGGCGGTCTCATCCGGTTCAATAGCAGCAGCCAGAACCACCATATCCGCATCGATATGCAGCTGCCGGTCACCCAGCAGATCCGACGCCTGCACCTTCAACTTCCCGTCCTGAGGAACAACTTTGCCCACCATACCCTTGACATAGTGGACGCCATATTCCTCAACTGCCCGGCGGTAGAACTCATCGAAGTTCTTACCGGGGGTACGCACATCAATGTAGAATACATACACATCCGTATCAGGATATTTCTCACGACACAGCATAGCATGCTTTGCAGTGTACATGCAGCAGATCTTGGAGCAATAGGGTTTCCCCTTTTCGTCATCACAGCGGGAGCCGACACACTGCACAAATACGATGGTCTTGGGATGTGTGCCGTCTGAGGGGCGCAGCAGTGTACCACCGGTGGGGCCGGCAGCATTCAACAGCCGCTCAAATTCCAGACTGGTCACTACATCTGGGCTCTGGGAGTAGGCAAACTCGTCGTACTTATCCAGCTTAATGGGATTAAAGCCGGTGGCTACTACAATGGCACCGTATTCCTGTTCTACATATGTATCTGTCTGTTTGTAGTCAATGGCACCGGCGGTGCAAACCTTGGAACAGACGCCGCACTTACCGGACTTCAGCATGGTGCAGTAGTCCGCATCAATGGTAGCGATTTTCGGCACTGCCTGTGCAAAAGGAATGTAAATAGCACGACGGTTATCAAGTCCCAGATTAAAAGCATTTGGCACTTTCTTCTGGGGGCACTTCTCGGTACACAGACCGCAGCCGGTACACTTGGTTTCGTCTACATACCGGGCTTTTTTCTTGATAGTAACCTGGAAGTTGCCCACAAAACCCTTTACCTTTTCTACTTCTGCATAGGAGTAGATATGGATCTTTTCGTGTTGGGCAGCATCCACCATCTTGGGGGTGAGAATACAGGCAGCACAGTCCAGTGTGGGAAAGGTCTTATCAATCTGTGTCATCTTGCCGCCAATTGTGGGCTGTTTTTCTACAATGTCCACATCGAAGCCTGCATCCGCAATATCCAAAGCAGTTTGGATGCCGGCAATACCGCCGCCGATTACCAGAGCGCGCTTTTTCACCGGAGATTGACCGGCGGTCAAAGGCGCGTTCAGATGTACCTTTGCAATAGCGGCACGGCCCAGAATAATCGCTTTTTCCGTGCCTACTTCCTTATCTTTATGGATCCAGGAACACTGCTCACGAATATTTGCGATTTCCACCATGTGGGCATTCAGACCTGCCTTCTCACAGGTCTTCCGGAAGGTGGCTTCATGCATTCTGGGGGAGCAGGAGCAGATCACCACACCGGTGAGATTGTACTTATGAATGCTCTCCTGGATCATCTCCTGACCTGCCTGGGAGCACATATATTGGTAATTGGTGGAGAAAACAACACCCGGCTCCTGTGCAAGAACCTGAGAAACTTTTTCCACGTCCACCGTTGCAGCAATGTTACTGCCGCACCAGCAGACAAATACGCCGATTCTCTGCATGTTTGGTCTCCTCCTTACTTTCTGTATTTACGGAATGCACTGGTAATGGCCTGCTGTGGCAGCTCAGGATCCAATTTGTCTGGGATGCTGTCAGCAGTCAGGTGGTTCTGATTTTGCTGGCGTATGACAGCCAGACGCACTGCCTCGATCAGCTTGGCAGGCTCCACATTTCTGGGACACCGCTCCACACAAGCAAAGCAGCTTAAGCAGGTATAGATGCCCTTGGATTGCATCAATTCCTCAATCCGTCCGGTCTCTACCATGTCCACAAACTGATGAGGATGGTACTCCATCTCATCAAAAGCCGGGCAAGAAGCTGTGCACTTACCACATTTCATGCACTTTCTGGGATTCACACCGGAGATGCGCTTGATGGTCTCAATCATTTCGCTTCCTCCTTTACACCCAATGCCTGAGCCAGAAGCTCTGTAAAATACTTCACTTCCAGACCGTTTGTGGCATTTTCTTTCAAATTGTACATGCACAGAGGACAGGCTGTGATCAACATTTCAGCGCCTTGCGCCTTTGCGTTGTCCATAATTTTATCCACCTGCTTGACGGCATAGGACTTGTTTTCAAGTGTGCAGTATCCGCCGCAGCATTCGTTTCTGCGGGCATAGATCACAGGCTCTGCGCCGATAGCGCGGATGAAATCCTCCAAAATTCTGGGGTTTTCGGGGTTATCAAAACCCATCTCCTTACCGGGACGAAGCAACAAGCAGCCGTAGTAAGCGCCAATCTTCATGCCGGTGAGGGGATTCACAACCTTGGATTTCAGGACATCAAATCCGATCCGGTCACGGAGTACCTCCAGATAATGCAGCACATTGGTTTCTCCCTCATAGGGGGTATTCCGTTTTAAGTATCTGTTGACCTTGTCCCGGATTTCCTCATCCCGCTTTACATCCCCGTTGACCCGTTTAATCACATGGTGACAGGCGGAGCAAAGGGTCACCAGTTCCCTACCCTGCTCCTTAGCATCCGCCAGAGCTCGAACAGAGGACAGTCGAGTAGCAATCTCATCTTTGGCCATGGGATACACTGCACCGCAGCACTGCCAATTCTCCGGTTCTTCCAGAGCAAAGCCAAGCACTTCCGCTGCGGCTCTACCCCATTGATCCAATTCTTTACCCTTGGTTCTCAGGGTACATCCAGGAAAGTAAGAATATGTCATATGTATTCACCCTTAACTTAAATCATCTGTTCCGGATGGAACACCTCATCAAATCGTTCTGCTGTCAGGAAACCCAGCTTAACGCACGCCTCCTTCAGAGAGATATTCTCCTTATAAGCCAGCTTTGCTGTCTTTGCGGCGTTCTCATAGCCGATGTAGGGATTCAGCGCCGTCACCAGCATCAGAGAATTATGCAAATTGTGTGCCATCTTCTCCTTATTGGCCTTGATACCTACCACACAATTGTCGTGGAAGGAGTGCATAGCGTCGGCCAGAAGTCTTGCCGATTGCAGGAAATTGTAAATGCACACAGGCATAAACACATTCAGTTCAAAGTTGCCCTGAGAGGCAGCAACGCCAACGGCCACATCGTTGCCCATCACCTGCACAGCTACCATGGTCACCGCCTCACACTGGGTGGGATTCACCTTGCCGGGCATAATCGACGAACCGGGTTCATTCTCCGGAATAAAGATCTCACCCAGACCGTCCCGGGGGCCGGAGGCAAGCCAGCGGACATCGTTTGCAATCTTCATAAGGTCGGCTGCCAGCGCCTTTAAGCCACCATGGGCAAAGACCAGCTCGTCCTTAGAGGTCAGCGCGTGGAACTTATTCTCCTCGGTGCGGAAGGTCTTCCCTGTCAACTGAGAAACCGCCTCAGCTACCGCAGTATCAAAGCCCTTGGGGGCATTTAGGCCTGTGCCTACCGCAGTACCACCCAACGCCAGTTTTTTTAGTTCCGGCAGGGACAGCTCCAGCAAAGCCTTGTCTTTTTCCAGACTGCTTCGCCAGCCGGAGATCTCCTGGCTGAAAGAGATGGGGGTTGCGTCCTGCAGATGGGTTCTGCCGGACTTGACAATACCTTGATTTTCCTCTTCCAAGCGACGGAATGTTGCAACCAGCTTGTCAATGGCGGGTAGCACTTTATCCTCAATCGCAGCTACCGCAGCAATGTGCATGGCTGTGGGAAAGGTGTCATTGGAAGACTGACTCATATTGATGTCGTCGTTGGGGTGTAGCAGCTTGCAGCCTGCGATCTCGTTGCCGCGATTGGCAATCACCTCGTTGGCGTTCATATTGGACTGAGTACCGGAGCCGGTCTGCCATACAACCAAAGGAAAATGCTCGTTCAGGCTGCCAGAAATAACTTCATCACACGCCTGGGAAATTGCTTCCAATTTTTGCTTGGTCATCTTCTCAGGTCGCAGCTGGTGGTTCGCCATTGCAGCGGCTTTTTTCAAAACACCAAAGGCGTGGGTGATCTCCCGGGGCATGGTCTCAATACCGACGCCAATAGGAAAATTCTGATGACTTCTCTGAGTTTGAGCGCCCCAATACTTATCAGCAGGCACCATAACCTCACCCATAGAATCGTGTTCAACGCGATACTCCATATACGTCATTCCTTTCAGCATAGCAATAATTCTTTTATTCCACAAGTTATTATATCAGTAAAAGTATACCGAATCAACCATAATTTTAAAAATGTTTACTGGGCCATATAAAACCAAATATACTATATCAAATTACCCTATTGAAATCAACGAAAATTGCCGTACTATGTGGTTTTTTATAAAATTTTAATTTAGCTCTTTATTTACACAAAAATTGGATATATAATGTGAGAAGAAATAGAAGGGAGAGACAGAAATGAGAATTGTCATTAAGATCGGCACGAGTACCCTTACCCACACAACTGGTCATCTGAACATTCGGCGGGTAGAGGCTCTGTGCAAAATCATGAGTGATATTAAGAATGCCGGAAACGAATTGATTCTGGTTTCTTCCGGTGCGATTGGTATGGGCATTGGAAAGCTTGGTCTACAGGAACGACCGTCGGATATTCCCACCAAGCAAGCTGCTGCTGCAGTAGGTCAATGCGAACTTATGTATATCTATGACAAGCTATTTAGCGAATATAATCACACGGTTGCCCAGCTGCTGATTACCGGAGACGATATCGAGAACGAGACTCGGCACAATAACTTCAGCAACACACTCCACAGGCTTCTGTCTTTAGGTGTAATTCCGATTATTAACGAAAACGATACCGTGGCAACAAAAGAGATTGTCATTGGCGACAACGATACTCTTGCCGCCATTGTCGCACAAAGTGTGCAAGCAGATAAGTTGATTCTGTTGTCTGATATTGACGGTCTATACACGGCTGATCCTCACAAGGATCCTGAGGCAATGTTGATCAGCACTGTACATACGATAGACGATGCCTTACTGAAACTGGCAGGCAGCAGTGCCGGCAACCAGGGTACAGGTGGTATGATCACCAAGCTGGAAGCAGCCAGAATCTGTTTGGAATGTGGCTGTGATATGATCATCACCAACGGTGACACGCCATCCAATCTGTATGACATTCTGGATGGCAAGTCCATTGGTACAACCTTTACGGAGTAAGATTATGAATAAAATGCTACTGGCCGCAAAGGCTGCGAAAACAGAAATCGCTCAGTTAAACACCGAACAAAAGAATAAGGCCCTGCTAGCAATGGCAGGTGCACTAATTGCAAATCAAGAAGCCATTCTCGCCGCCAACGCACAAGATATGGAGCACGCAAAAAATACAATTTCCGATGTAATGCTCGATCGCCTGTGCATAACACCGGAACGAATTTCCAGTATGGCAAAGGGCATTCGGGATGTAGCGCAGTTGCCCGACCCTGTGGGTTTACCTCTTGATGAATATGTTAGAGAAGACGGCTTGATCATCCGCAAGATTTCATCCCCCATCGGCGTGGTAGCCATTATTTATGAAAGCCGTCCAAATGTTACCAGTGACGCTGCTGCACTGACCCTAAAAAGCGGCAATGTCTGTATCCTTAGAGGCGGAAAAGAGGCATACCGCTCCGCCAGTGCCATTGTAGAGACGTTGCGGGCAGGTCTGCGTTCAGTGGGCGTGAACGAAAATGCGGTAAATCTTGTGACAGACACCTCACGTGAGAGTGCTACAAAGCTCATGAAAGCCCAAGGGTATGTGGATCTGCTGATCCCCAGAGGTGGCGCAGGTCTTATTAACGCCTGTGTACAAAATGCCACCGTTCCCTGTATTGCCACCGGTACCGGCATTTGTCATGTATATGTCGAAAAGTCTGCTGACCAGGAAATGGCACTGAGCATCATTGAAAACGCCAAGACCAGCCGTCCCAGTGTCTGCAACGCAGAAGAGGTGCTACTGGTGGATAAGGCAATTGCTGCGGAATTTCTGCCAAAGCTCTACAACCGTCTGGTCGTCAGTCGAAAGGATTCTCCAGTGGAGCTTCGCCTGGACGAAACCGCTGCATCACTCATCCCCGGAACACCCGCGGGCAGCGCGGACTTTGACACAGAGTTCCTGGACTACATTTTGGCAGTTAAGTGCGTGGAAGATGTCCGGGAGGCTGTAGCGCATATTGCGGCCCATTCTACCGGTCACAGCGAGGCGATCATTACAAATAATTCCGATGCCGAAGCAGTCTTTACCTCCTGCGTGGACAGCGCTGCGGTGTATGTCAACGCCTCCACTCGATTTACCGACGGCGGTGAGTTTGGACTTGGCTGCGAAATGGGTATTTCAACACAAAAGCTCCACGCAAGAGGCCCTATGGGTCTGCGGGAGCTGACCAGTTATAAGTATGTGATCACCGGTAACGGTCACATTCGTTAAGAGGTGGGTTTATGAAATACGGTTTTATTGGCTGCGGAAATATGGGTGGTGCAATTGCCCGGTCACTTTCCTGCAGCACCAAAAGCATTATGCTTTCTGACCGTTCCGGAAGAGCTGCGGTGTTTGCGGATGATTTAGGATGTGCTTACAGTGATCCTGTGACTGTCTGCAAGGAGTGTGAACGTATCTTTCTGGCTGTGAAGCCTCAGAACATGGCGGAAGTATTGCGGCCGTTGCAAGGTCTGCTGGCAGCCCGAAAGCCGCTGCTGATCTCTATGGCAGCCGGTCTGACCATCGACCGAATTGCAGAAATGGCCGGTACTTCCCTTCCCATTATCCGGATCATGCCCAACACACCGGTAGCTGTGGGCTCCGGTATGACCCTATACTGCTGCAATGATCAAGTTGAGGAGTCTGTATTAAAGGATTTCCTTTCTGATGCTGCAGCCTGCGGACAATGGGATGCCCTTGAGGAGGAATTGATTGATGCAGCCGGTGTGGTCTCCGGGTGTGGCCCTGCGTATATGTACATGTTCTTAGATGCCCTGGCAAAGGGTGCAGCAGCTTGCGGCGTGCCGGAAGAAAAAGCAATTTCCTATGCAGCTGCCGCTATGATCGGTGCTGCCAGGATGGTGCAATCCACCGATCTGACTCCGGAGGCTCTGAAAAATGCTGTCTGCTCCCCCGGCGGCAGCACCCGTGAAGGTGTAAAGGTGCTGGAGGATGCCGGCTTTGCAGAAACCATCGGAAATTGTGTTTCCGCTGCCTACCGGCGAAATCAGGAACTGGGTAAGAAATAAGTATAACCGCCCTGCATTTGCAGGGCGGTTCTTAATATATAGGTGAATTATACTTTTAAGTCGATCTCACGGACGCGCAGGACGCCGTCAATGTTTCTCAGAGACTCTACAGCCTTGGCAGAAGGGATACTGTCCAGATCCAGCATAGTGTAGGCATACTCCCCCCTACTGCGGTTCACCAGATCGGAGATGTTGATGTTCTCGTCTGTCACAACGGTGGTAAACCGGTTCAGCATATTGGGAATGTTCCGGTGCAGAATGGTAATTCTGGCAGCCTTTGTGCAAACACCCATATCGCAGTTCGGGAAATTCACGGAATTTACAATATTGCCGTTCTCCAGATAATTCATAATCTGCTTCACTGCCATCATGGCGCAGTTATCCTCGGACTCCTCCGTGGACGCACCCAGGTGCGGGATGGCGACAACGCCCTCCATATTGGCGGTTCTGTCGTTGGGGAAGTCGGTGATGTACCGCTTAACCTTACCGGATTTCAGCGCTTCCTCCATGGCATCGTCATCTACTAACAAATCCCGAGCAAAATTCAGGATAATCACTCCATCCTTCATCCTCTCGATGGCCTCACGGTTGATCATTTTGCGGGTATCGTCTAACAAGGGTGTATGTAATGTAATGATGTCACACTGCTCGTAGATCTCATCCCGTGTTTTCACCCGGACAATATGACTGTCCAGATGCCATGCAGCATCAATGGAAATAAAGGGATCGCAGCCATAAACATGCATACCCAACTTTCTTGCAGCATTTGCTAGTGGGCCGCCTATGGCGCCCAAACCAATGACGCCCAGTTTTTTATTGATGATCTCGTGACCAGCAAATTGGGACTTGCCTTTTTCTACCTTCTTGGCAACATCCCCGGAGTCTTTAATACTCTGCACCCAGTTGATGCCGCCAACCACATCTCGGCAGCCCAGTAGCATACCACACAAAGCCAACTCAACAACGCCGTTGGCGTTGGCACCGGGGGTATTAAAGACCACAATGCCCTCTTGGGCGCACCGATCCAGGGGGATATTGTTGACACCGGCACCGGCTCTGGCCACCGCCAGAAGATTATCGGAGAAAGCCATATCGTGCATGGCTGCACTTCGCACCACGATCGCCTGAGCATCGTCTGCATAATCGGTTGGTTTGTATTCCTTAGACCACATTGCTGTGCCCTTATCCGATATTTTATTCAAATAATGATACTGAAACATACTCTTCCTCTTTTCTGTCAATTGGTCAGCAGTGGGCAGCTTCAAATTCCTTCATAAAGGCAACCAGCATTTCCACGCCCTCGATGGGCATAGCATTATAGATGCTGGCGCGCATGCCGCCCACAGTCCTGTGTCCTTTCAGATTCACAAAGCCTGCCGCCGTTGCTTCTTTCACAAACAGCTCATCCAGTTCCTTATCGCCTGTGACAAACGGCACATTCATCAAGGAGCGATCTTCCTTACGTACTGTACCCTTAAACAGCTTGCTGCTGTCAAGGAAATTATACAGAACAGCCGCTTTCTTAATATTCTTCTCCTGCATGGCAGCAAGGCCACCGTTTTTCAGCAGCCATTTAAATACCTTCCCGCAAATATAAATGCCGTAGGCAGGAGGTGTGTTATACATAGAGCCGTTGTCAGCGTGAGTCTTGTAGGTGAGCATGGTGGGCGTACCGGGCAGCACATCCTCGGTAATCAAGTCCTCCCGAATAATGGCGATCACCACGCCTGCCGGGCCGATATTCTTCTGAACACCGCCGTAAATCATTCCATACTTAGTTACATCTACAGGCTCGGACAGAAAGCACGAGGACACATCGGATACTAGCAGTTTACCCTTCGTATTGGGAAGGGTGTGGAATTTAGTTCCGTAAATGGTGTTATTTTCACAGATGTACACATAGTCCGCATTCTCGCTCACAGGCAGATCAGAGCAATCGGGAATGTAGGAAAATGTCTCATCTGCGGAAGATGCGATTGCGTTGGCAGTGCCGTACTTCTGTGCTTCCTGCCATGCTTTCTTTGCCCATTGTCCGGTGATGATGTAATCGGCGACCCGGTTCTTCATCAAATTCATAGGGATCATAGCAAACTGCTGGGACGCACCGCCCTGCAGAAACAGCACCTTGTAATTATCTGGAATATTCATCAGCTGACGCAGGTCTGCTTCAGCCTCATCAATGATCTGCTGATACGCCTTGGACCGATGGCTCATCTCCATTACGGACATGCCGGTACCACGGTAGTCCATCATTTCTGCTGCAGCTTCCTGCAGGACTTCCTCCGGCAGCACCGCCGGACCAGCGGAAAAATTATATACTCTTGCCATTTTATTTCCTCCTACTTGATCATGTGTTCCAGAAGGCGATATCCTTCCTCCAGACAGGGCAAACCTGCTGCAGCAGATTCGGAATATACTGTCTTCGTTTCTTCTTTGTTCCGGCTGTCATACAGCACATAGGGAACAGGATCCGATGTGTGTGTACGGATACGGATAGGTGTGGGGTGATCCGGTAGCACCAGGATCCGATAATCCTCTCCAGACAAATCCAAAGCCTTTTTTACAGTAGAAACAATATGCTTGTCGATCTGTTCAATTGACTGGACCTTATGGGCAACCACACCCTGATGGCCCATTTCATCCGGCGCTTCCACATGAATGTAAGCAAAATCTCTGCCCTCATCCAAAAGCGCATGGATCGCAGCCTGCGCCTTACCAAGATAGTTGGTATCCAGTGAGCCTGTAGCGCCGTCTACCAATGCTACCTGCATACCTGCCCCAACCGCAATGCCCTTCAGTAAGTCGACCGCTGAGATCATAGTGCCTTTCAGGCCGGTCTTTTCTTCAAAATTCTGCAGCTTCGGCTTTGTTCCTGCGCCCCAAAACCAAAGGGAGTTGGCTTTATTCTTCCCTTCCCTTGCCCGCTGCAGGTTCAGCGGATGGTTATTCAAGACGGAAAAACTCTTTTTCATCATCTCACGCAGCAGGGACTCTGTAGGTAGATACGCACCAATTTGCTCACCCAGGTGATCATGAGGCGGTTCCAAATCCACATTTTTGCCGTGATTCCAAATAGTAATGTGTCGGTAACTGGTACCGGTAAAGAAGCCAAACATGTCGCTATTAAACGCCTCTCGTATCGCATCCATCAGAATATCCGCATCCGCAGTGGAAATCTCACCGGAGCTGTGATCGAGAATGGTTTTTTGTTCGTAAGGTTCCTCTTCTGACACAGTCACAAGATTACACCGCAGCACAATATCTGTATCTGCCATCGTCACACCAACACTGAGCGCTTCCAGAGGTGATCGTCCTGAGTAATTGGTCTCAGGATCATAGCCGAGAACTGAGAGATTTGCAACATCGCTGCCCGGCTTCATGGATTTGGGTACGGTTCGTACCATTCCCAGCCGACCAAATGAGGCTAAAGAATCCATTGCCGGTGTGCTGGCATATTCTAATGGGGTCTTCCCGCCCAGCTCAGCAATGGGTTCATCGGCCATGCCGTCTGCAAGTACGATAACATACTTCATGGATGCATACCTCCTTTTGGGTTGTCTTTGTGTGGTGCACAAATGTTTTTACTATAGTAGCACTTTTCGTTTCAAATAGCAACCTTTTATAATATTTTTATTTATTTACGCAAAAACCGGCAAAATAATCTGTATGAATTTGTTGCAAAACACAAAACCCTTGGTTTTTCATTACCAAGGGTTTTGCATAAATGAATGAATTAGAGAATGGAAATCTGATATTCTTCAAGCCAAATGTTCATTTGGAGCATATAGGCAATTGTCTGAGGACGCTGCATGAGCTGTCCGTACCATGGCCACGTAAAGTCTGCCGTCAGGAGACCTTGGAGCGCATCCTTGGAAACCAACCCGTAAATTGGAGCATCAACTCGCTCCAAAAGATGTTTGAACTGCTCGCTGACCAATTCAAGATATCGGGGGTCATGGGTTTTTGGATACGGACTCTTTTTCCTCCAAAGAACCTCACGAGGCAGGAACCCTTCCATTGCATGTCGCAGAAGACCCTTTTCCTTGCCCTGGTAGTCCTTCATCTCCCACGGTACGCTGTACAGATACTCGGCGATCCGATAATCACAAAAGGGCACCCGCACCTCCAAGCCACAGGCCATGCTCATGCGATCCTTTCGGTCCAGAAGGGTTTGCATAAACCAACACTGGTTCAGGTTGACCATTTCCTTCATCCTGCGCTCCTGGGGCGATGTTCCGGGTAAAATATCACACGCGGCAATTGTACTCCTGTACTGATCCATCACAAATTCTTCCCCGATTCCGGCATACTCCGGAAGTAAAAATTTTACCCTTAGTGCTGTATTCTGCGCCCACGGAAATCCATTGAATCCACGGACTTCCGGATCCCGGTACCAGGGATATCCGCCAAAAATCTCGTCTGCGCATTCACCTGACAGTGCCATCTTTCGCTCCTTGCGAATCTGCCTGCAAAAAAGCAGCAAGGAGAAATCCACATCGGCCATGCCGGGTAGATCTCTGGCAATCGTGGCATCTTTCATAGCACCCACAAGCTCCTCCGGTGTTAATACAGTTCTAAAATGCTCTGAGTCCAGATACAACTGCATCTGAGAAACAAAGCTGTCGTCAGAGTTTGGCTGAAATTTTCCAGGAACAAAATACTGATCGTTATTTCTGTAATCCACGGAGAAGGTAGCCAGCTGTTCACCCCTGTCTTTCAGCACACCTGCGCACACAGAAGATATCAGACTGGAATCCAGGCCACCTGACAAGAATGTACCCAATGGCACATCAGAAACCATTTGCCGTTTAATTGCGTCTGTGACCAGAAACCGAACCTTTTGAACTGTTTCTTCAAAGGTCTCCGTATGCTCTCGATCCCGCAGTTTCCAGTACTGTCGTACTGTCAGTTTATTACCGTTATAACGACCACAACATCCCGGCTTTAGTTCCTCAATTCCCTTGAACACGCCGCTGCCGGGGATTCTTCCCGGACCTAACAACAGAAGCTGTGCCGCACCTTCCCGGTCCAGCTGTCTGGGAACGCCCGGATAAGCAAGCAGTGTCTTTATTTCAGATGCAAACAGGAATCCGCGGCCGAGTTTTGTATAAAACAGCGGCTTCACACCCATGCGATCCCGTGCCAAAAACAGGCTTTTGTCTGTCTTGTTCCAGATAGCGAATGCAAAAATACCATTCATTTTGTTAAGGATTTCTTCCCCCCATTGGGCATACGCGTGCAGTACCACTTCTGTGTCAGAGTGACCGAAGAACGTGTGCCCCAGTGGAATCAGTTCTTTTCGAATCTCATCAGTATTATATAATTCTCCGTTGTATGTAATCACATAGTCCTGATTTCCCCATTGCAGTCCCATCGGCTGTCCCCCGTTATCCGGGTCCACAATAGACAGTCGTGTATGCAGCAGGCAGCACATCTGTTCCATATAGCTTCCGCTGCCATCCGGCCCGCGGTGCTGCATAGATTCCAGCATCCCATCGAGAATCTGCCAATCAAATGGAAGGCCCAAAATACCGGCAATTGCACACATTTTATCTCGTCTCCTTTCCCTTCTTTCCCTATAGCTTATGTTAAAATTTGCATTTTGTGCATAAATCGGTACACTCAGGTTAAACTATCAGCGGTGATATATAATGAAAGATAACAAAGATTTACTCGGCTCTATTTTGAAAACGACCCAGATGGGTCAGATCGGCATCCGCAGTGTTCTCAATCTCCCCTTACAGGCGGATCTGCGTTCTGAATTGCGCACCCAGCTGCAGGAATATGACAGCATTGAACGAGAGACCTATTGTTTGGCCCACAACCGCGGCTGGCAGCTGTCAGAATTGGATCCTGCAATTAAGGGTATGACCAACATGATGACCAAATCCAAGTTAATGTTTGGAAACACCAATTCCAAAGCCGCAGCCATGATGATTCAGGGCAATACAAGAGGCATCATCAAGGGGTATAAGAACCTTAACAAGCTCACCCCTTCCGATCAGCGGATCCTCGACCTGGCGCATAGGCTCATTGACTGTGAGCAAACTGGTATCAACCACCTGCAGGGATTCCTATGAATCCCTGCACCTTTTTATCCGGATCAGCATAGCATAATTCGAAAACATGAAAGGAGGGGATTTTCTGTCCGCAACAGGCTACATACAGGTACACGCCTATACCAGTAACGCACAGATACCCTTAAAGGATGTAGCTGTATCCATCACAGATATGAGCGGATCGGCCATCGCCATGCGCCTGACCAACCGCAACGGTCTACTGGATACACCGATCGACATTGAGGTGCCGGATTTATCCTCAGGGCAAACTCCAAATACCGGTATCATTCCCTACTCTGTCGTCAATCTCTATGCAAGAGCTGAGGATTATGAAGGAATTGCAGCGGAAAAATTGCAGGTTTTTCCCGGTGTAACAACCCTGCAGAACTTGGAAATGATCCCATTATCTGAGTTTCCTGAGGCATGGAACAAAGTAGAGGTATTTGATACGCCTCCCCAAAATCTGTAACAGGAGGAATCCATATGCCAACTGTAACGCCATATGTTCCTCAGCAAATCACTGTACATCTGGGACCGCCAAATTCTAACGCGCCAAACGTGACTGTTCCCTTTCAGGACTATATCAAAAATGTGGCATCCAGTGAGATTTATCCCACCTGGGACGAAAGCGCCTTAAGAGCAAATATCCTGGCAATCGTGTCTTTTGCTCTGAATCGGGTTTATACGGAATTTTACCGCAGCCGTGGCTATGATTTCGAGATAACCAACTCCACAGCCTATGACCAGTATTTTGTAAACGGTCGTGCTTTTTTTGAAAATGTCTCCCGGTTAGTAGATGAATTGTTTAACGATTATCTGCGGCGTCCGGGATTTGTAGAGCCTCTGGCAGCTAAATTTTGCAATGGAACTACTGTCACCTGTGAGGGCTTAAGTCAATGGGGCAGCCAAAATCTTGCCCAGCAGGGCTACAATTCTCAGCAAATTCTCCGCAGCTACTATGGAGATGTAGAGACAGTCCTCAATGCACCGATCCGTGGCATCACAACCTCCTACCCGGGCACACCCTTACGAGTAGGAAGCACCGGTCCCAACGTGGTGATCCTCCAGGTCTCCCTAAACCGAATCGCACAAAACTACCCAGCGATTCCGAAAATCCCTGCCGTAGATGGAATCTTCGGCAGCCGTACTGAAGCCACCGTCCGGGCCTTTCAGGAGATTTTCGGATTAACATCGGACGGCATTGTCGGCCCTGCCACTTGGTATGAAATCGTACGTCTGTATACCGCTGTTACCTCTCTATCGGAGCTTAGAAGCATGGGACAGCAGTTCTATGCCATAAACTGGTCTGCCCCCAATTCTCTGCAGGCAGGAGATACCGGCGAAAAGGTCCGCCATTTGCAATACATGCTGAGTGTTTTAGCTGAGTATATTCCTCAGATTCCGCCTGTCGCTATCGACGGGATCTATGGTCCTGCCACAAGAGCTGCTGTGTTGGCAGTTCAGCGCCGGTATCGCCTGCCCGAAACAGGCATAGTGGACGCGGCTACATGGGATGAAATCTACTCCCAGTTTTCCGGAATCGAAACCACCACATTGCGAAACTCCGAAACCTTCCCCACCCGGCCCAATACAACAGCTCCCGCGGGAGCGGTTCGTGCTACGGCAAACATTGGGAGGACACCGAACAGCACCCGAAACCTGTATGCAAAGTCAACAACCATGACCCAATTCCCCGGAATGGATTTAAGTATCGGCTCCCGGTCTCCCGTCAGTCAGGAGGTGGTTCGATGAGACCCCCTGAGTCCTTCATTGCCCAGCCGATCCGCAGCCTCCAAACGATGCTTCGGGTGATTGCGGAGGATGATGCCAGATTACCCACAGTTGTTCCGGACGGCATTTTCGGTCCTACGACCATGCATGCAGTTACCGCATTCCAGCGGCTCTACGGACTACCCGTCACCGGTGTTGCAGACCAGAACACCTGGGATACAATTGTTACCGTGTACGAACCTGCGTTGATTCGAATCGGAAAAGCCGAACCGATTGAGATCGTTATGAATCCAGGGCAGGTATATCGGTTGGGTGATGCCCATCCCAATATCTTTCTCACCCAAAGCATACTGGCACAGATGGCACAGAACAATTCTGCGATCCAAGCACCGGAGCTCAGTGGCATTCTGGATGTGTCCACCAGTGAGGCACTTTCTGCATTCCAGTCTCTTTCCGGATTACCCGAGACCGGGGAGCTGGATCGGATTACCTGGAAGCACCTATCCAAGCAGTTCACACTACAATCACACATTTATCCCAATAAATAGTAAATTTTCTGAAAACTGTCACTTTGTACTTGATTCGCAGACAAAAACAACATATAATATCCGTATACAGTAACGGGATCACCCGGAGGAAGACGCAATGAGCAGCAAAGAATGGAAACGACAAATTTTCACGATACCCAACCTACTTAGTTTATTCAGATTGATTCTGATCCCGATCTATGTCATTATCTATATCCATGCGGAAAGCGATGCTGACTATTATCTGGCCGGCGGCATTCTGGCAGTGTCCTGCTTGACAGATATGATCGATGGCAAGATTGCCCGTCATTTTAATATGATTTCCACCCTTGGCAAAATCCTGGATCCCATTGCAGACAAGGCAACCCAGTTCACACTGCTTGTTTGCCTGGCAATCGAATACCCTGTACTGAAGTTCCTTGCCGCCCTCTTCGTCGTAAAGGAAGGATTTCAGTTGATAGCCGGCGGGATTAGCTGGAAGAAGGGTAAAATGCTCAAGGGCGCTTTACTTGCCGGAAAGATCTGTACAACAGTTTTATTTTTAAGTCTGATCGTCATTGTAATGTTCCCCAAAATGAGTCCTAACGCTGTTTTCATTATTTCCGTAGTTGATATCGTGTTTATGTTCGTTGCCTTTGTGGATTATATTATTGCCTACGTTCGAAAGGGAAATCATTTCGAATCAATCCCGGATCATAACCTCTAAAAAATTCCGCCTTGCATTGCAGGGCGGAATTTTCTTGCAGATTTGAAAGAATTCCTTCTTTTTAAAGGAAAGACTTTGTCATAACTCAACAAGAAGTTCGATATTTTACGAAATTTAGACAAAATTTCTCACGATAATTACTGTTATATCCATATTAATACAGCCACTTATTCACATTATCCACAGAATTCTCCACAGAATTTCTGCCATATTTCCAAATAAATATCGATATTTCATCCATATACATTGTAATTTTGCCACCCACATTTGAGTCTGTACAAGTATATAATACGATAAATATACACAGAAACCAGCCCCGCCAAAAAATGCAGGAGATGCGATCATCTCCTGCATTTTTTGTTTAGAGTTTTTCACCTAATATAGATTTTGTTGCATAGGCGTTCAGCGACATATCGGCCACATTGCCTGCCAGATATTCGAAATACCCCTGTGCGCCAATCATAGCCGCATTATCACCGCATAAAGAGAGCGGCGGAAGATAAACCAGAGCACCTGCTTTTTCAGCAGCAGAAAGGATATCTCTGCGGATCCGGGAATTTGCTGCCACGCCACCGGCAACTGCCAACTTCTTGTGGCCTGTCTGTTCCATAGCCATCTTGACTCTGGGCACAAGTGTATCGGACACAGCACTGCAGAAACAGGCACACAAACTGTTAATGTCAAGCTCTTCTCCCACCTGTTGGGCGTGATGGATCAGATTCAGCGCCGCAGTCTTTAGGCCAGAGAAGCTCATGTCATAAGGGTTCTGGCCGGGTTTGGAGCGGGGAAGCTGGTACTTAGTGTCATCTCCCAATGCAGCGGCCTTATCCAGCGCCGCGCCGCCGGGATAGGGCATACCCAACACCCGGCCCACTTTATCAAAGCACTCCCCTGCCGCATCATCCAGCGTTGTCCCAAGAATCTCCATTTTGGTGTAGTCCTGAACATCTACGATCATGGTATGTCCACCGGAGACAACCAAGCACAAAAACGGCGGCTCTAGTTCAGAATATGCCAGATAATTCGCCGCAATATGACCACGGATATGATGGACGGGGATCAGAGGCTTATCCAGAGCAAGTGCCACAGCCTTGGCAAAATTCACACCAACCAGGACCGCGCCGATGAGACCCGGAGCATAGGTAACCGCTACGGCATCAATATCTTTGCGGGTAAGATTCGCTTTCTCCAAAGCCTGATCTGTCAGTCCGTAGATCGCCTCGATATGCATCCGTGAAGCGATTTCCGGCACAACGCCGCCATAAATTCGGTGCAAGTCAACCTGTGAAGCGATGCAGTCTGTCAGCACTTCCCTGCCGTCCTTTACGATCGCAACAGCGGTCTCATCGCAGGAGGACTCAACAGCCAGGATATTCATCAGGTCAACTCCTTTCGTAAGATCAGTGCGTCTTCTTTCGGGTTGCGGTAATAATTGGGCCGCCTGCCGGCTTGTTTGAATCCCAGCTTTGTGTACAGGGAGATTGCTGGTGCATTAGATGCTCTTACCTCCAGCATTAACCCAATCACTCCTCGACTGGCTAAATATGCACACAGCTCCTTTATGAGCACCTCTGCAACGCCCTGTCTTCGGTAATTGGGTGATACGGCTATATTCATCATGTCTGCCATATCCAGCACCGTCTGGGATCCCACATAGCCCGCTACCGCACCGTCCATTTCTGCAACCAGCCAATAGGATAGCCGGTTATCCAGTTCCGATGCAATACTGCTTTCACTCCAAGGATCATGAAAGCAGGTAATTTCCAGCGCAGCAATGGCAGGCACATCCGCTGCTGTCATTTTTCTGATTTCCATTACTTTGCCTCATACCAGCTTTTTCCCCACTTGGCTTCAGCAAGCAAAGGGACATCCAGCTGGGCTACTTTCTCCATCTGGTTGCTGATCAGTTCCGCAACGTCATCGGCAATTGCCTCCGGACACTCTACGATCAATTCGTCATGAACCTGCAGAATCAGCTTGGCTTCCGGATAGGTTTTTCTCAATGCGCTGTCCACGCGGATCATCGCCAGCTTGATCAGATCCGCTGCCGTACCTTGGATGGGTGTATTCAGGGCAATGCGTTCCGCGCCCTGACGAATGTTGAAATTGCTGCTTTTTAGCTCCGGAATCCAGCGGCGTCTTCCGTACAGAGTTTCAGTATATCCGCAGGTGCGGGCATCGTCTACCACTTGGCGCATATAGGCCTTTACACCCCGGTAGTTAGCAAGGTAGCTATCGATATACGCCTTGGCTTCATACCGGCTTACACCGATATCCTCCGCCAGGGAGAACTCGGAAATGCCATAAACGATACCAAAATTGACCGCTTTTGCATGACGGCGCTGTAATGCTGTCACCTGATCAGCGGGCACATTAAATACCTGAGATGCGGTAGCGGTATGAATATCCATTCCGGTACGGAAGGCATCGCTCATTACCTCATCCTTGGCAATATGTGCAAGAACCCGCAGTTCAATCTGGCTGTAGTCCGCATCTACCAAAACATAGCCGTCTTTGGGTATAAACATCTTCCGAATTTCTGCACCCAGATCCGTGCGAACGGGAATATTCTGCAGATTCGGTTCTGTGGAAGAAAGACGCCCGGTCGCGGTCACCAAATTCTGGAATGTGGTATGAATACGGCCGTCCTCACCAATGGTCTTCATCAGGCCATCTGCGTAGGTGGACTTGAGCTTGGTCAACATCCGGTAATCCATGATAGCAGGAATAATGGGGTGCTTATTCCTCAGCTTTTCCAGGACATCTGCATTAGTGGAATAGCCGGTTTTGGTTTTCTTTACAGGTGGCAGCCCCAGCTTGTCAAACAGCAGTTCTCCCAGTTGTTTCGTGGAATTGATGTTAAACGGGCCATCGGAGTAACCAAATATTAGGCTTTCACAATCTGCGATCCTCTGGGTCAGCATTATACCAAACTGTTCCAGCTGATCACGGTCGATGGCGACGCCCTCCTTTTCCATTCGATACAAGACCGCGCAAAGGGGAAGTTCTATCTGGGTATACAGCTGCTCCATCCCCTGCTTTTTCAGCTCTGCCTCCATCACAGGACGCAAGTGCCAAAGTGCCTGAGCACAGGCGGCTGCGTCGACCTCCTCAATATTGATTCCCAAATAATTGGTAGCCAGCTTGGAGACCGAATAATCGGAGGAGGAAGGATTCAGATTATAGGCGGCCAGCGCCGTGTCAAACTCCACCTGATCCAATTTGACTCCAAGGCCATCCAGTGCATGCATGGTTGTCTTGCAATCATGACAAATATGGGGCGCATTGGGCAGTGAGAACCCCATCTGAACCTCCATTGGCGTAAGCGTACACACACCATCGCTGCAGGCAACCGCCAGTGTCCCGTCCGCTGCTAGGTATACTGCGCAGGGAACGTTCTCACAGGGTAAGCTGTCTATCTTCGGAAGAGGATCGACTTTTGCAACCGGTGTCAGGGTCGTCATCCCCGCATCCCGCAGGCCGTATTTATCAATCAGACGGACGAATTCCAGTTTTACAAACAGGTCGTAAAGCTCCTGTCGATTGTAGGGGCGAATAATGGCATCCTCCGGTGCAAAGTCAATGGGTGCATCCAGACGGATAGTAGCCAAATCATAGGAAAGATAGGCATTTTCTTTGCTTTCAACCAGCTTTTCCCGGAGCTTCGGGCGAATAGAGCTGTCATCCAGATTCTCATACACGCCATCCAGCGAGCCAAATTTCAGTAACAATTCCGTTGCTGTCTTAGGACCCACACCGGCCACGCCGGGGATATTATCAGAGGAATCTCCCATCAAAGACTTAAGATCAATTAATTTCTTAGGCTCGAAACCATACTCCTGCCGGAAGGTATCTTCATCATATAGGGTCGCCGTGGTTTGCCCGGGTTTGGAGATCACCAGCTTTACATGGACATTCTGATCTATCAGCTGCAGGCTGTCCCGGTCACCGGTGACGATCACACATTCCCAATCGTTATTACTGCAAATCCTTCCCACAGTACCGATGACATCGTCCGCTTCCCACCCTTGGCACTCATAGATGGGGATATTCATGGCCTTCAGTACCTGTTTCATCACCGGCATTTGTTGCGCCAGCTCCTCCGGCATACCATGGCGGGTTGCTTTGTAGCCCTCATACTGCTTATGGCGGAAAGTGGGACCGTGGAGGTCAAAGGCAACGCACACAGCCTCCGGTTGTTCCTCCCGCTCCATCCGTTCCAGAATGTTCAAAAAGCCGTAAATGGCATGGGTGCAAAGCCCCTCACGGTTGGTAAGGGGCTTTACACCAAAAAACGCACGATTGATCACACTGTTTCCGTCAAGGATCAGTAGTTTCATACTTTTCTCCATTTTGCGCCCTGGGGCGTATCAATGATTTCAATGCCTCTGGCTTTCAGTTCGTCACGAATCCTGTCTGCCTCGGCAAAGTTCTTCACTTTCTTTGCTTGGGTACGGGCAGCTACCAAGGCATCGATCTCCGGATCCGCGGATGCTGCAGCCTCAGCAGCTTCCTTTGCGCGAAGTGTCTCCGCAGCCTTCAAAAGATCCAGACTCAACACCTGGTCGAAGTCAGCAATAGCGGCCAGCTTTGTGGCATCCGTTACCTTTGCCTTCAGCACGTCGTACACAGCTGTAACCGCAACAGAAGTATTCAGGTCCCCGTTCAGTGCGCCTGCAAAGCGATCCTTCAGCCTCTGCAGCTCGGTTTCGTCTATTGCGCCCTCATCCTTCAGTGCAGCGATCTTGGCTACCAGCTTATCGTAGGCGGTCACAGCATTATCCAGATTCTCCCAGGAGAAAACCAGATTTCTCCGGTAATGGCTCTGCAAGCAGAACAGGCGATACGCCATGGGGTTATACCCCTTCTGCTCCAACAAACTCACCGTCAGGAACTCACCCTTGGACTTACTCATTTTACCATCATTTGTGTTGAGATGGTGAACATGGAACCAGTAATTGCACCACTTGTGTCCAAGGAAGCTCTCAGACTGGGCAATTTCATTTGTGTGGTGAGGAAAAGCGTTATCGATACCACCGGCGTGAATGTCCAGATCCTCACCCAGATACTTCATGGAAATACCGGAGCATTCAATATGCCAGCCGGGATAGCCAACACCCCAGGGAGAATCCCATTTAAGTGCCTGATCCTCAAACTTACTCTTGGTAAACCACAGCACAAAATCATTCTTATTTCGCTTGTTGGTGTCTTCCTCTACTCCTTCACGGACACCGATGGCCAAGTCTTCCTCATCGTGGTCGTTAAACACATAGTATTTCTCCAGCTTTGCAGTGTCGAAGTACACATTACCGCCGGCAACATAGGCAAATCCCTTATCCACCAAACCGGATACAATTTTGATAAATTCATCAATACAACCGGTGGCAGGCTGGATCACCTCTGGCTTTTTAATATTGAGCTTTTCGCAATCGGCAAAAAAGGCATCGGTATAATACTGGGCGATCTCCATGACGGATTTATTCTCCCGCTTGGCACCTTTTAGCATCTTGTCCTCGCCGGTATCTGCGTCAGAAGCCAGATGGCCCACATCTGTAATGTTCATCACGCGCTTCACATTATAGCCAAAGTACCGCAGGGATTTCTCAAGCACATCCTCCATGATATAGGTCCGCAGATTTCCAATATGGGCAAAGTGATAGACCGTAGGACCACAGGTATACATCTTCACAATATCCGGGGAATTGGGTACAAACAGTTCTTTCTTATGGGTCAATGAATTATATAAATACATACACATTCCTCCATGTTAGTATATTTCATAAAAAAACACCTCTTATGCATATGCACAAGAGGCGGGTCAAATCAACTCGCGGTTCCACTCTTATTTATCACTCAAACAGCTATTCACTCCCGGACGCACATTCACATTTCCGACACCGTCCGGGTTTCCAGCCTACGCCCCGGACTCTCTGAAGGATTAGAAAAGTTACTCTTTCCGTTCACCGTGATATTCAGTTTCCAACATTTTACCATTGATCCGGTAGCTTTGTCAAGAACCGGATATGTCGAAATGAGCAGAATATTATTGCCGAATTCAGGGAAATATGATATAGTAATAAAAAAACGCAAGGTCGGGAGGAAAACCAAATGAAAAAGATATCTTCGATTATTCTCTCTTTATCTCTGGTGCTGGCAATCACAGGCTGCGCCCCAAAGAGTACAGATGCCACGCTTCCCTCCGATACAACAGAAAACAGCGAAATACAGCCCACTGTAGACAGCACGAATCCTCCCATCGCCCAGGCAGCGATGGCTGCCGTTTCTGTTCCCGCAATCACAGAGGATTTGACTGCTGATGATGGAACGGTATTATTTCAGTACACCTACCAAACCATGTCTCTGGTGCTTCAGGAACCGGAGGTAGCAGATAAGGTAATTATTGATTTTTTGAACCGTGTTGATCAGACCCGCGCTGCTGCGGAATCGGTTGCACAGGCAGCCAAAGATGACTACACCGGTCAAAGCGGGTGGATCCCCTATCTGTATCATGTTACCTATAGCCCTATGCGGATCGACCACAGTGTTCTGAGCATGTTTGGGGCGAACGCAAGCTACAGCGGATCCTATCATCCCGAGCGTACCTGCCTGTCTGCCAATTACGATCTGGTCACTGGCGATGTTCTGACGTTGGCAAGTATTATGGATGTAAGCGCCACAACAGAGGATTTTTGTGATCTGGTTCTGGCAGGACTGTCTGAGATGGCCAGTGAAAACTACCTGTATGAGGGGTACGAAGAAGCGGTAAAGCAGCGCTTTGCCGTGGATGAAAGTCAGGACCAGGACTGGTATTTCTCCCAGACCGGTCTGTGTTTCTATTTTGAACCCTATGAAATTGCACCATACTCCTCCGGTGTTATTTCAGTGGAAATCCCTTATGAGAAATTGAATCAGCTTCTTCACCCCAATTACTTCCCCGCAGAACGCGAAAACGCAACCGGCGTTGTCCAAATCAACCGTTTCGAGGATGTGGACACTGGCAGATTTTCTCAAATCGCAGAGGTAATACAGAGCAATGACGGTAACATGTACTTGGTTTATACCGATACTTCTGTACAGGATGTGCGGATTTTTGCCTCCGATTCAGCCAGCACTTACACGATTTTTGCTGCTTATGGGCTCACGCCCGGTGATGCTGTTATGGTGCAGGCAGATGAGGCGATTGTCGCTACCATGAACATCAGCTTCAAATCCGGTAACGGATCGGTAATCGTCCCTCTATTGAACGAATAAGATGACCGGGTACAACATTTGTTGTACCCGGTTTTCATTATACATCTTCGTGCATCTGTTCCTTGCGGTATCGGGAAATTGCGATTCCCAAAAGCTCCATCGCCCGAGCCAGTTCCTCCTGTTTCAGAACGTAGGCGATTCTGACCTCGTTTATACCGCTGCCTGGTGTTTCGTAGAAGGGAGCTCCGGGTGCAAACATCACCGTTTCTCCGTCCTCGTCAAACTCGTCCAGCAGCCACTTCTGGAACGTATCGCTATTATCTACTGGCAGCTGTGCCATAACATAAAAAGCGCCCATAGGCTCTTCCACCAGCACACCGGGGATCTTGCGCAGGCCCTCCACAACTGTATCACGCCGCACGCGGTATTCCGCCTTGGAGGTGGCATAGTAAGATTCATCCACAGAATACAGCTGTGCAGCACCTATCTGATCCAGTGTTGCAACAGAAAGCCTGGACTGACAGAATTTCAGCAGTGCAGCCTGCAATTCCTTATTCTTGGTAATGACACAGCCAACTCTCGCTCCGCAGGAGGAGAATCGCTTGGACACAGAATCCACAATAACAAGATTCTCGTCAATGTCATCAAACCTTCCCATGCAGGGAATTCCGAAGCTGTCATCGTAGCAATACTCACGATATACTTCATCGCAAATCAGGAAAAGGTCATTCTCCTTTGCAATATCGGCAATCATGCGCATCTCATCCCGGGAAAGCACCACACCGGTGGGATTTCCGGGATTGGTGATCATGATCGCCCGGGTATTCTTGGTGATCAGTTTTTCAATGCGCCTTCTGTCTGCATAATGGTAGCCCTCTTCGGGACAGGTATGCAACGCACGAATGACACCGCCGGCCGCATGAACAAAGGTGGTATAGTTGGGGTAATAAGGCTCGGGAATGATCACTTCCGTATAGGGATCCAGAATGCTCAGACAAGTAAACAGCAAGGCCTCACTACCGCCTGTGGTAATAAAAATATCGTCCTGTTCCAGATTCACATCCAGCTTAGCATAGTAATTCCGGATGGCATCGATCAGCTCAGGCATACCGGGAGAGGCCGCATACGCAAGTGTCTTTTCATTAAAGGATTGTACCGCCCGGTAGAATGCCTCCGGCGTGGGGAGGTCAGGCTGACCGATATTTAGATGGTGGATCTTCTTGCCCGCATTTTTGGCTTTGACCGCAAGTGGGTGGAATTTCCGCATGGGAGACGGCTCGCATCGGTTTGCATTGATCGATATCTTCATAAGTACCTCCATAGGCAGTGTTTCTGCCAAAACAACATATATACGAATGAGTCAGTCGGAACAGCTCCGGACTCAGGTATAGCAATACAATCAAATTAGGAATAGCCATCAAACCGTTCACAGTTTCCGAGATCATCCAGACAGTTCCTGTTTTTACAACAGAGCCAATTACGATAGAAAGGGTCTGCAGGATCGCAAACGTACGCCAGGCGCGCGATCCAAACAAAAACTGCGCACATCGGCCACCATACATACCCCAGCCGATAATGGTAGCAAACGCAAACAAACACAAAAACAGCGCAAGGGGTATTTTCACCCAGGGTCCATAGACGTGTGAAAACGCATCGGCTGTAATGGTGATACCCAAATCATTCCCATAGGGAATCGAAATACCGCTGCACAGAATCACCAAAGCCGTCATGGTGCAGATCACAATGGTATCCAGAAAAACCTCCAGAATCCCCATCATCCCCTGCTGTACCGGGTGGTTTACCTTGGCACCGGCATGAGCAATGGATGCGGTTCCCATACCCGCCTCATTGGTAAATACCCCACGGGATGCACCGATACGGAGCGCCGTAAAGGAAGAGCCCAACGCCCCACCGGTAACCGCTCTGGGATTCCATGCCCCTCGGACAATAGATGCAAAGGCACAGGGAATCGCATTATTACAGGCAATCAACACTCCAACACACAACAGTATATAGGCCAAAGAAGCAAAGGGTATCAGTCGTTCCGCAAATCTTCCGATCCGATCCGCACCGCCAAAGATCACCAGCAGGACAATGCCGGCAAACGCGACACCCAAAATGATATCCAGGCCTGATGCAGACGAAATATCCAGTGCATCCAGCGCGCTGTTGACCCCGCCGATCACCGCGTTGATTTGCGTTGCAGACCCCACGCCAAACGCAGCGGTAAGTCCGAAAATGCAGTACAGTACCGCCATGGGCATCCATTTTGCGCCCATACCCAGGCGGATCATATACATGGGTCCGCCAACAGGCGCACCGTCGCTGTCGATACTTCTATAACGAACCGCCAGTGTTGCCTCGGCATATTTGGTGGTCATTCCCAAAATTCCGCAGACCCACATCCAAAAGACCGCGCCCGGCCCGCCAATGGCAATTGCTCCAGCCACACCGGCCAGATTCCCTGTCCCCACGGTAGCCGCAAGAGCGGTGCATAGGGCACGATACCCGGAGTGAGAATTGTCCGGATTCTTTTTTGAGAACTGCGCAAAAAACTGACGCAATGCTCCTGGAAGCAGACGAAACTGTGCCCAACCGGTGCCCAATGACAGATACAGTCCAACACCGATGATCAGCAGCAATGCCGGAACGCCCCAGACAAACCGATTGATCGCGTCAAGTAATTTGGTCATTGTGTCCTCCTAGAATACCACTAATTTGTCTATTTTGCAAGAGAAAATCGAAATAAACACGAAAGCAGTTTCTCTGTAGAGAAACTGCTTTCGTAAATCCTATTATTCCCAGGTCTGCCAGATGTCAGGACAATACCCTACTGTCACATGTTTTCCATTGCGGACAATAGGGGTGCGCATGAACTCCGGATTATCAAAGACCTTATCTTCCTTTCCTCTTGGGTCGTCCATGTATTTCATATTGGTAATCTCCTGGTGCTTTCCGTTCCAATCGATCAGATTGTCTATTCCGCCGATTCCCCGCAGAACAGCATCAAATTCCTTTCCGGACAAGCCGAATCGAATCAGGTCGACCATCTGGTATTTAATACGTCGTTCCTTAAAATACCGCTCAGCTTTCTTGGTATCAAAGCACTTACTTTTTCCAAATATTTGGATATTCAATAGCTCACCTCCATCAGACACAGCCCGCATGCCGGGATCAATTCACCGGCATCGGAGCGCTTGCCGCCAAACAGGGTGGGAATGTTTTCCACTTGACGCTCTCCCCTGCCAACCTCCAGCAATGTGCCAACCATAATACGGACCATATGGTGCAGAAAGCCGTTTCCTGTGACGGTAAAAATGACTTCCTCATTATCCCTGCAAATATCAAATTGACGGATATAGCGCACAGTTGACTTTTTAACATTCCGGTGTGCGCAAAATGCGGAAAAATCATGTTCTCCCACGAATAGCTGCGCAGCCTGCTGCATTTGATTCAGATCCAGAGGTCTACTGTCCTGATGCACAAATTTCCGCTGAAAAACGCATGGCTGATCGCTGTTCCAAACGCGGTAGCGGTAGGTCTTCGTCTTGGCATTCAGCCGGGCGTGAAACCTCGGAGAAACATTCTTACAGGAATATACGCCGATGTCCTCCGGTAAATAACAACGCAGCTGAGAAAGAATTTCATCACAGGACATTTGGCTGTTACAGTGAAAGCTGACAACCTGTCCCATAGCGTGCGTGCCTGCGTCTGTTCGTCCACTGGCAGAAACCTCAATTGGTTCATCGAGGATCCTGCTCAGAACAGTCTCCATTTTTTCTTGAATGGTATTATTAACCCCGGAAAGCCGCTGCCAACCCCGATACCTGGTACCTTCATAACAAATATCAAGCCGCAGATTCCGCATACTCCATCAATTCCTCTCTGGCTTCCCGCTCTGTATCGGCAGAGAACAGGAAATTCCCCTGATAATCATATACCTGAATATGACCTTGAACATGGCAAAAAGAATACATAAGCCAAACCTCCATGAGAATTATGGCTTCAGTATACTCGCTTTCAGGTGTAATAAATCGGACTTATTCGATCACTTCATACCCAGCATCCACGATGCTTTTCTTCAGGGCTTCCAGGGAAGCGTCGCCGGTCACGGTGACCGTATTCTCCTGCAGATCCACCACTGCATCTACAGCGCCGGGGACAGCCTTGCATACAGCCTCCACTCTTGCTTTACAGTGGGTGCACATCATTCCGTTCACTTTCATTACTGTTGTCATACTTGTATTCTCCTTTGTTTTAATGATTGGTTCGATTACCTGCGATTTCGGCTGAAACAGTCTCAGCCGCAGCGCGTTGGTGACTACAAATACGGAACTTAAACTCATCGCCGCTGCACCAATCATGGGACTAAGCTGAATCTGAAATGCCGGGTAAAGCACACCGGCTGCAATGGGAATTCCCAAAAGATTATAAAAGAATGCCCAAAACAGATTCTGCTTAATATTACGGATCGTTGCCTTACTTAATTCCACCGCCTGAGATACACCTGTCAGAGAGTGATTCATCAGCACCACATCGGCAGATTCCACCGCAATGTCCGTTCCTGCGCCGATCGCCATGCCTACATCTGCCGTGACCAATGCGGGGGCATCGTTAATACCGTCACCCACCATTAGAACCTTATGGCCGTCAGACTGCAGCTTGGTGATCACCCCGGCCTTGTCACCCGGCAACACGTCAGAAACCACATGAGTAATCCCGGCCTGTTCAGCAATCGCCTTTGCGGTTGCCGCATTGTCACCTGTCAGCATCACTACATCCAGATCGGCGTCCTTCATTGCGTTCACTGCCACAACGGAGTCCGGTTTCAGCACATCAGCCGCCGCAATAACACCCAGTAATTGCTTTCGGGAGGCAAAATACAATGGTGTTTTTCCAGTCACAGCCAAATCGGCATATTTCGGAACTTGAACCCCAATCTGCTCCATCAGTCGGCGGTTGCCACCGAAATATTCCTCTGCTTGAATTATTCCGGAAACGCCCAGCCCGGGCAAGACCCGAAACTCTGATACTTCCTGCTTGGGGAGGTCCTTTGCTTTTTCCAAAATAGCCACAGCAAACGGATGCTCGGATCTGACCTCCAGAGATGCGGCAATGGTCAGCAATTCCTCTTGGGTGATGCCTTCCGGCAGGATATCCGTCACCTCTGGCATTCCCCGGGTCAAGGTACCCGTCTTATCCAAAACCACAGTGTCGATCCTGTGAAGATTTTCAAGTGCCTCTGCATTCTTGAAAAGCAAGCCCATGGCTGCACCTCGTCCTGTACCCACCATGATGGCAACCGGTGTGGCAAGACCCAGCGCACAGGGGCAGGAAATAACCAAAACAGAGATGGCGCTGTTTAGAGAGAATTCCAGATTTCGAGATACGATCATCCATACGACAAATGTAACTGCAGCGATCGTCATCACCACTGGGACAAATATACCTGCGATCTTATCAGCCAACCGAGCAATGGGTGCTTTAGAGCCACCGGCTTCCTCTACTAAACGAATAATCTGGGAGAGGGTGGTGTCCTCCCCCACCCGATCTGCACGCATTTCCAGATACCCTTCACGGTTTGTGGTGCCGGCAGCCACGGTGTCCCCAACGGTCTTTTCCACCGGAACACTTTCGCCGGTCAAGGAGCTTTGGTCCACCGAAGCCTGTCCTGACAGAACCGTTCCATCCACCGGAATACCGGCTCCGGAGCGAATGATCACAATTTCCCCAACACGTACCTGTTCAACCGGAATTTCTACTTCCGTTCCATCCCGGCGAACAGTTGCGGTTTTGGGGTTTAAGTCCATCAGCTGACGAATTGCGTCACCGGTTTTGCCCTTCGCCCTTGTTTCCAGAAATTTACCAAGGGTAATCAGCGTTAGGATCATAGCCGCAGACTCAAAATAAAGGTTTTGGCTGTATTGCTCGACAATCTCCAGCTGCCCGTGCCCCATAGCATAGGCCATACGGAACAAGGCAGCAATTCCGTAAATCAAGGCTGCACCGGAACCAACAGCGATCAGTGAATCCATACTCGGTGCCCGATGCCATAGGGCACGCAGACCCTTTGCGTAATATACACGATTCAAATAGATCACAGGCAAGGTAAGAAGCAGCTGCACCAGGGTGGCAACCAGAGCATTTTCCCTACCGTGATACCAACCGGGCAACGGCAAGCCGATCATATGTCCCATTGTGAAATACATCAATACGATCAAGCAGGCAGCAGATGCGATCACCCGCTTCTTCATTTCCTTCAGGCCTGTATCTTTTTGGACAGGTTCAGACTTTTTTTCACCTACGGTGGTTATTCCATACCCCGCGCTTTGCACGGCAGTAAGAATCTGCTGTGTCACAGATGGGGAACCGGCTGTCACCGTCATCTTTCCTGCCAATAAATTCACTTCTGCCTTATCGACACCCGGGATCTGCGAGGTGACCTTTTCCACCCTGGCGGAGCAGGCTGCGCAGGTCATGCCGGTGATGTCAAATTTTATTTGCATAAGATTTCTCCTTCAGTGTTCACAGTAATTCAATTGACACTGTGGTTATTTTATGGTACTATTTTATCAAACTTTTTATATATTGCAAGCATGCAACTTGTTTTACCGCACTAATTATTTATATGTTATTTCTTAATTATAGATACAAGGAGAGCTCTTAGATGAAATATAAAATCACTTCCGACAGCACCTGTGACCTTTCTCCGGAACTATTGGAAAAATACAATATATCTCTTATGCCACTGACGATTGTCAAGGATGGTCAGGCCTACATGGATGGTATCTCGATTACATCTGATGATATCTTCGCGCATGTGGCAGCCGGCGGTAGTCTTTGCTCCACAACTGCCGGAAGTGTGGGAGAATATCAGGAACTGTTTGCAAAGTATGCAAACGATTATGATGGGATCATCCATGTCAACATCAGCTCTGAGTTCTCTTCCAGCTTCCAGAATGCCCGTCTTGCCGCGGCTGAATTTGATAATGTTCTGGTAATCGACTCCCGGAATCTTTCCACCGGTCAGGGTCTTGTGGTGCTAAAGATTTGCGAGCTGGCAGAAAATGGCGCTACTTTGGAGGAAATCGAATCAACAATTGCCGATTTTGTAGATAAAGTGGAGGCAAGCTTCCTTCTGGACCAGCTGCAATATATGGTAAAGGGCGGCCGCTGCTCTGCTGTGGTTGCCTTGGGCGCAAATCTATTAAACCTAAAGCCCTGTATTGAGGTAAAGAACGGCAAAATGTCTGTGGTCAAGAAGTACCGTGGTAACTACGCCAAGTGTCTTGCAAGCTATGTGAAGGATCGCCTGGCTGGCCGGGATGACTTAGAGCGCGACACCCTGTTTGTTACCCGGACACCCGTCACCGACGAATGCTTGCGCGCAGTCGAAGAGGCGGTGGATCAGCACGGTGACTTTCAGAACATTTACTGGACCAAGGCTGGTTGCACCGTTTCCTGTCACTGCGGTCCTGGCACATTGGGTGTACTCTTTGTAAGAAAATAATCGAAAGCCACCGGAAAACCGGTGGCTTTTACTTGTAATTTGCTTGTGTTATGATATACTAATATTTGTTAATCAAGCAAAGAGAGGATTCCGGATATGGACTACAGTATACTGCTGGACTTGGTATCGGATTTAGGTTATCGGCTTGCCATGTCCGGCGCGGAAACATTCCGCATAGAGGAGAGCATTTACAGAATATTATCTGCTTACGGCGTGGCATCCGAGGTATTTGCGATCCCGAACTGTATGATCGTCACCATAAAAACCGAGGACGGCACATCTATGACGCGTATGCGCAGAATCGGATTCCACGGCAATGATCTGGATTCTGTCGAACGCTACAGCAATCTAAGCCGCAGAATTTGTGCAGAAAAACCCGACGTCTCCACTGCAAGCAAGTGGTTACAGCAGACTACCGAATCTCGAGTATCGTATTGTCTGCTTATGACCCTGTTGGGAAGCATTTTGGGTGCTGCAGGATACGCCGTATTTTTTGGTGGCACACTGATCGACGCACTGTGCGCAGGTGTTTGTGGCCTGCTGTTGGGTCTTTGTAACCGATTTATGGATCGGCTCAGAACTAACCCCTTCTTTAAGACCATTGCCGCAGCCTTTATTATGGCAGCCGTCGCCTATATCACCGGCGTAATTGATCTGGCTGACAGCACCAACATGGTGGTCATCGGCACATTGATGATCCTTGTACCGGGACTGATCTTTACGAATGCTATGCGGGATATTATTTTTGGAGACACCAACTCCGGCATCAACAGAATCGTTCAGGTACTGCTGATTGCTGCAGCAATCGCTCTGGGAACCGGTTCGGCATGGAACTTAGTCAATTCACTTTGGGGAATTCCCACCCCTCCTCTCACAGTGCCCCATCACACCGGTATCCAGCTTGTGTCCTGTTTTATCGGCTGCGTTGGCTTTGCCATATTGTTCAACATTCACGGCCCAGGGATCCTGCTGTGTGCCCTTGGCGGTGCAATCACATGGGCAGCCTACTGTCTGGTTCAATATCTGGGTGGTGGAGAAATCCTGTGCTACTTCCTGGCTGCGATTGTGGCATCCACTTATTCGGAGACTATGGCGCGGATCCGCAAATACCCAGCTATATCCTATCTGTGCGTTTCGATTTTTCCTTTGATCCCCGGCGCGGGCATTTATTACACTACGAACTACCTTGTCCAGGGTGATATGTCCATGTTTGCTATGCAGGGCACGAACACCATTGCCATAGCCGGTGCAATCGCAGTTGGGATTCTGATGAGCTCCACATTTGTGCGTCTGTGGAGTGTTTACAGACACCGTCATCTAACCTAAAAAAGCGCTTCGGTTTCCAAAACCGATTCGCTTTTCATTAGTTTTCTTTTCTTCTGGCAGCCTTCTTTGCCGCACGCTCTTTTGCCTTCTGCTCCTGTGCCTTCTTGGCAGCTTCCTTGGCAGCCTCTGCTGCAGTATCATTGGTAGAAATTGCCCACTTGGCAAATTCAATGCGTACCTGATCTGCACCTGTCTCCAGCACAAATTTATCGCTCTTCACATCCACCACAACGCCGGTAATGCCGCCGATGGTAGTAATCCGGTCGCCGTTTTTAACGGAGGAGCGCATGTTCTCGGCTTCCTTCTTGCGCTTGTTCTCAGGACGGATCAGCATGAAGTAGAAGATCGCGATCATAGGAAGCAGCATCAGGAGCATAGAGCCCAAACCGCCGGTAGGCGCTGCTTCAGTTAAAAAATGTAACATAAGAAAACTCCTTTGTGCGTAATTTCGAATATCATTATACCATTGATTGGATAAAAAGCAAGTAAATTTAGATTCTACGACTCAACTTTTCAGAATATTCCGCCCTAAATTGCTGAAATGTCCCTGCGTCCAAAGTATCCCGGATTCGCTCCATCAGCTTATTGTAAAAATACAGATTATGCATAACGCACAGGCGCATTGCCAGCATTTCCTCAGCAACAAACAGGTGACGGATGTAGGCTCTGGAATACCGGCGGCAAACAGGACAATCACACTGCGGATCAATAGGATTCGAGTCCTTGGCGTACTTGGCGTTCTTCAGGTTGATTGCACCCTCCCAGGTAAAGAGCCGCGCATGGCGGGCATTCCGGGCAGGCATTACGCAGTCGAAGAAGTCTACTCCCCGGGCAACGCCTTCAATGATATTGGTAGGTGTACCCACACCCATCAGGTATCGGGTCTTGTGGACGGGCATATGCGGTTCAACCGCCTCAATAATATCATACATTTCTTCAGCCGTCTCGCCTACAGCCAGACCGCCAATGGCATAGCCCGGCAGATCCAGTTCTGCGATCCGTTTCATGTGCTCTACACGGATATCCGCATAAGTGCCGCCCTGATTGATGCCCCACAGCATCTGCTGGGGGTTTACAGTATCCGGCAGCGCATTGAGGCGGGCATTTTCTGCTTTACAGCGTTCCAGCCACCGGTATGTGCGATCAGCACTCTGCTTAACGTATTCTCTGGGGGCAGGATTCTCAACACACTCATCAAAGGCCATACAGATGTCTGAGCCTAGATTGGACTGAATCTGCATGCTCTCCTCCGGCCCCATAAAAATCTTATGACCATCTATATGAGAGGCAAATGTGACGCCCTCCTCCTTAATTTTTCGCAAGGAGGCAAGGCTAAACACCTGAAACCCTCCGGAGTCCGTGAGGATCGGTCCATCCCAGGTCATAAACTTATGCAGGCCGCCGCACTCCTTCACCAATTGGTCACCGGGACGCAGGTGTAAATGATAGGTATTGCTCAGCTCCACCTGGCAGCCGATATCCTTCAGGTCTTTGGCGCTGAGAGCGCCTTTAATGGCACCTTGGGTGCCCACATTCATAAACACAGGGGTCTGGACCGTTCCGTGGGCGCAGGTGAATTCACCACGGCGGGCCTTCCCTTCTGTTTTCAAAAGTTCAAACATAGAATTCTCCAGTCTTATAGGATTGCCATAGCATCGCCAAAGGAGAAGAAACGATACCGTTCCCTGACAGCTTCTTCGTAGGCGGCTAAAACAGCTTCTCTTCCTGCAAAGGCGGACACCAGCATCACAAGGGTGCTCTCCGGAAGATGAAAATTGGTAATAAGCCCGTCCATTGCCTTAAACTCGTAGCCGGGATAGATGAATATATCCGTCCACTTGGACTTGGCCTCAAATGTGCCATCGGCGTTCACAATGGATTCCAGTGTTCTGCAAGAGGTCGTTCCCACACAGATCACACGACCACCGGCAGACTTTGTTGCATTCAGAATTTCTGCTGTTTCCGCGCTGATCATGCAAAGTTCACTGTGCATGTGGTGATCTGTGATCTGCTCTGCCTTCACCGGCCGGAACGTACCGAGTCCTACATGAAGCGTCACAAAAGCGGTCTTCACCCCTTTGGCGCGAATGGTATCCAGCAGGTCGTTTGTAAAATGCAGGCCGGCTGTGGGTGCTGCAGCAGAACCAACCTCTCTGGAATATACGGTTTGATACCGTTCTTGATCTTGCAGCTCTGCCTTAATGTAGGGTGGCAGGGGCATCTTGCCCAGCCGTTCCAGAACCTCCAGAAAAATGCCCTCATAACAAAATTGAACAACGCGGTTACCATCATCTTCCACCTGCAGAATCGTTGCAGTCAGCTCCCCGTTGCCAAAGACTACCTCCTGCCCCGCCTGCAGCTTTCTGCCGGGTTTTGCTAGACACTCCCACTTCTTATCCCCCAGATCCCGCAACAGCAGAAGCTCTACCGCTCCGCCTGTGGGACGGTGTCCCAGAAGTCTTGCGGGAAGCACCCTGGAGTCATTCATCACAAGACAGTCACCGGGGTTCAGATGCTCCACAATATCATAAAAATGTCGATGGGTTACTGCACCGGTTGCTTTGTCCAACACCAGCAGTCGGGAGGAATCCCGCTGCTCCAGAGGGGTCTGTGCGATCAGTTCCTCCGGCAAATCATACCAAAAATCACGGGTTTTCAAGTAGATACCCTCCAAGTTCAGATCATTCTTTCTTTCGCCCATAAATTATAGACGATTTTTCCTACTTTTGCAACACGCAAATGCGAAATCAGCTGCATAGATTGGCATGGAGGTGTCATTCTATGGGAAACCCCTTTTTCACCGGTGCATGTACTGCTCTGGTTACCCCGTTCTTAGACGGAAAATTAAACTATCCGATGGCAGAAATTCTTCTGAATCGTCAAATAGCTTCCGGCGTTGAGGCAGTTGTACTGGCCGGAACCACCGGAGAATCCCCCACCCTCTCCGATGCAGAAAAGCTGGAATTATTCAGACGGTGTAAAATTCACGCAGGAAACAGCTGCAAAATCATTGCCGGAACCGGTTCAAACAGCACGGCTCATGCCGTGGAACTAAGTGTTGCTGCCGAGGAAGCAGGTGCAGATGCCCTACTGGTCGTCTCCCCTTACTATAACAAGTCCACTCCCGATGGGCTTGTTGCCCACTATATGACCATCGCACATGCCGTATCTATCCCTGTGATCCTCTATAATGTGCCTTCAAGAACCGGCGTAGACATCCCTGTGAGCGTATATAAGCGGCTCAGTGTGATCCCCAATATTGCAGGTGTCAAGGAAGCAAGTGCGGATATTACAAAAATTTCACAGATTCGTATCGCATGCGGCCATAATTTCGGAATCTGGACGGGCAATGACGACCAAATCGTCCCGGCGATGGCATCCGGAGCAGACGGCGTGGTCTCTGTACTTTCCAATGTGATTCCTTCAGAGACTGTCGCATTGTGCAGAGCTGCTCTTGAGGGTGATTTCGCAAAGGCCGCTGCATTACAGCGTCGATATCTGCCACTGATTGATCTACTGTTCTGTGAGGTAAACCCCATACCAGTCAAGGCAGCCATGGCTTGTATTGGTTATGATTGCGGCCGCTGCCGTCTGCCTCTAACAGAGTTAACGGCAGAAAACAAAAGAAGATTGGAAACATATTTTACGTAAAAAAGCCCCTATGAGGGGCTTTTTTTACGGTTCAAAGTTTTCAAAAATCGGAATCCAGTTTTCTTTTAGAGCCTGCCGGAAGTCCTCTTCATTGCGGATCGTCCAGCTGACACCCTGAACACCCCAGACTTTTCTGCAAAGGAAGTTGCTGATCGTCCTTCGATCAGCATAACGATAAGCAATAAAATCGGGTCTTGTAAACACATTGAGCAGCTGGTGCTTCATAGCAAATTTAAGCATCGCCGGTAGTTTCCCATTAGAGCGAAAGAAATCCTCTGTCAGCTGTCCACGGATCACCTCCGGTCGATTTTTGCGCAGCCAGGCTATGCAGCGGGGATCAAATGACTCTATACAGTATGCACCGTGGTAATCCCGAAGCATATTACAGGCAGCCTCACAAAGAGCGGCGTGATTTTTCCCATTGGGTTTCAGTTCTACGATCAGCGGCGCTTCACCTCGAAACAGCTCCAAAACTTGCGAAAACAGAGGGATTCTCTCTTCGCTGTCTTCCAGACGGTAGTGATCCAGCTCTTGAGTTGTCAAATTCTCAATCAAAATCTCCGCGTCGGCTGTGCGCTTTAAGGAGGAATCATGAATGACCGCAAGATTTCCGTCAGACATCAAATGAATATCCAGTTCAATGCCATAGCCGGCAGCTTTTGCCGCACGAAAGGCTGCCATGCTGTTTTCCGGGATACCGGTCTTATGCAGGCCTCTGTGGGCATAATACCACCCGCGTAAGGCAGGCAAGCCTGGATGTCCGGTCCTTCCCTGGGTCAAAACAAGAAAAAGAAAAGCCAAAAATACAATCAACACCAAAAAAATCATGCTCTCCGGTCAATCCTCCACATCAAATGCATCCAAGCCTTTTTTGGCCGGCACATAGGTATCACCGTGCTTCACCATCAGCATGGTCACAAATGCAAGACCTACAAAAATTGCCGCATAGGGAAACAGAGATGTCATAGCCCGTTGCAGGAAAATACCGGAAATATACGGCGTCAACGATTGGGCCGCCATGGATGCGGTGTAGTAGAAACCGGTGTATTTTCCAACATCGCTGCCATCGCACATTTCCACCACCATGGGGAAGGAATTTACATTGATAGACGCCCACGCGACACCTGCAAGACAGAACATAAGGTACATCAACCAAGAGGGGCTGGATGCGGTCAAAAAAGCAGCTGTAAGAAAAGCGATAAACAGCATTACGATACCGGCAAGAATTGTCTTCTTTCTGCCTATTTTTGTAGCAACCATACCAACAGGAATATACGAAATGATCGCTGCAACGTTTGCCAGCAAAAGAGTTAGGGTTGCGTCCTTGTCCAGCACCGTCTGGGCATAAACCGCATATTTGGAGGTTACTGCATTATAGCCGAAGAACCACAAAACAATGGAGGCCAGCAGGAAGAACAGACTACGTTTCTCCCCCTTGGACATTTTGCGTTTTTCCTTAGCTGTTTCCGTATCAACAGGTACATCTAAATTCAGCTTTCTGCTCTGTTCCTGCATTTCTTTTGCCCACGCAGGTTCCTTAACAGTCAGCAGGAAAATTACCAAC
>JAZOBL010000066.1:0-3998 GCA_045595945.1 Faecousia sp. | reverse complement strand
GGTGATTTCTGAAGCCATTGTGGCTCCGGAAGGGGAAACCGTACCACAGGAAATGGAGCAAATTGGCGAGCTTTTGAAAACCGACGCGGCAAAAGAACTGATGGAGGTTTATGCCACAGATATCACCAATGCTCTTTATGGAAAGACGGCTGAGGTGGACTTCACCCCTGAGAAATTTATGGAGATCGTGGATGCCAACATTGACGAGCTGGCAGAGGTGTTCAAGGATGCCGATCCCCAGATGGCTGAGCTGCCTGCGGAGGAACTGAAGACCCAGGTTCGTGATATGCTCAATGAAACGGCGGATCAAGTAGTTTTAGCGCTGCCTGCTCCGGAGGAGATCAAGACTGAGATTGCCGGTGACAGCGAGGAAATGAACGTTGCTTTGGAGATTTTGAGCAAGCTGGACATTATTAAATGGGCGCTGGTTGGCTTGATCGTTGCGTTGTCCGGATTGGTTTTCGTGCTGCGCTTGTATAAATTCCGTGGTTTCTGTTGGTTGTCTGTTGACCTGATGGTAGCTGCGGTGATTTCCGGAATTATGGGTGTGGCCCTGCTGAGAGCCCCCGCTCTGTTGACGGACATGGCAGAAGGCAATCAGGTGCTCTCTGACATTATCGGCACGGTAGCTTCCGGCTTTGCAACAGGCATGCTGATCCGTACAGCGGTTATGCTGGCCTGCGGCGCGGGTATGTTGGTTGCGTTCATCTTCATCCGGAAGGCCAACAAGGCAAAGGTTACACTTGTTGCTGCTCCTGCAGCAGCGGTGATCGCACAGGATGAAACCCCAGCCGAAGAAAAAATTGTAACTGAAGAGCCTGTTGCACAAGAACAGGAATAACAAAAATGCTCCACTCGTTAGAGTGGGGCTTTTTGCTGTCATTGAATCAATTGACGGTGTTAACCGGCTTTCCCTCCAGAAATGCCTGTATGCTTTGCACTGTGCAGTCCAAAATTCGTTTCCGGCTTTCGATGGGGGCCCATGCCATGTGTGGGGTGATAATGCAGTTGGGTGCTGTCAGCAAGGGGTTATCTGCGCGGATCGGCTCATAGGACACCACATCCACCGCAGTAGCACGGATTTTGCCGGAACGCAACGCGTCAGCCACATCCTGTTCCACCAACAGGCCGCCTCTGGCGGTATTTAGCAGGATCACGCCGTCTTTCATTTGAGAAATGGTCTCTCGGTTGATCATACCGATATTTTTTGCTGTCAGGGGACAGTGAAGGGAGATCACATCTGATTGCTGCAGGAGCGTTTCCAGATCCACATACCGGGCAAGACTTTCCAAGCCGGGCCGCCGGCTGCGGCTGTATGCAAGAACCTGCATTCCCATGGCGGACGCGATTTTTGCAACCGCTTGACCGATCCGACCAAAGCCGATAATGCCCAAAGTCTTGCCTGCAAGCTCCGCCTGGTGTGTGTTCCAGAAACAAAAATCCGGACAGGCAGTCCAGTCGCCATTATGCACTGCCTGGTCGTGCAGACCTACCCGGTGACACAGCTCCAGCAGGAGAGCAAAGGTAAACTGCGCCACAGATGCCGTACCGTAATCCGGCACATTGCAAACCGGGATTCCCCGTTCTGCCGCGGCAGTGCAATCTACCACATTATAGCCGGTTGCCAGAACACAGATCAGCTTTACATTGGGGCAGGCATCCAGCAGCTGTGCTGTAATGGGGGTTTTGTTGGTCATGACCACATCCGCATCGCCGATGTGGGCTGCTGCTTCTCCCTCCGGGGTGCGCTCATACACGGTCAACGCACCGAACTGTCGAAACCTGTCCCAGGACAGGTCACCTGGATTGACCGCATGACCATCCAATATCACCAATTTCATAGGAACCCTCCTTGATACTTGAAAAACGAAGACATTTTTGATAGGATAACAGAAAAAACAGGAGCTGCGTATGGAACTAGTCTATCAAGACCCTTACCTTCTGGTGTGCGTAAAGCCACCCCGGGTGCTATCCACCGACGAACCCGGCGGCGTACCGGAGCTGGCACGGCAGGCTTTGGGTGATCCAAATGCCAATGTGCGCACGGTCCACCGGTTGGACCGGGTGGTATCGGGGCTGATGGTGCTTGCCAGAACCAAACACTGCGCGTCGGATCTGTCAGAGCAGATTCGTCGCGGGGAATTTCAAAAAGAATATCTGGCAGTGCTTCACGGCATTCCGGGAAAGCCTGTAGCGATCCTCCGGGATTTACTCCTGCGGAATAAACAAGAACGGAAGACCTACATTACCCATGCACCGGGCAAGGATGTACAGGAAGCGGCATTATCTTACCAGACCCTGGGGATCGCTGACGGAATGTCCAAGGTGCGGATCCAGCTGCAGACCGGCAGGACCCATCAGATCCGGGCGCAGTTTTCCGGCAGAGGATTGCCATTGGTGGGTGACCGAAAATACGGGGCTGCGGATGCTGCCGGCGAGATTGCCCTCTGGTCCTACCGTATTGCGTTTACCCACCCGAAAACCGAGGCACCCATGGAGTTTGTGTTAGAGCCACCCAAGGATTATCCCTGGACACTGTTCTGAAGCAGTGCTTCAAAGGCCTTGGCAAAGGCGACATTCTGTGATACCGTGCGCTTTGCAGGTCCTTTTGTGCGCCCGCCGGCGGCCCGGAATTTTTTGGCTGCGTGCCGCTGCTCCATAAGGCCGGAAATGTTATCGGTAGTGTACGCCCAGCCATCCTGATGGAGGATGTGGGCATTCTTGGCAAGACACATGGAGGCCAGTCCGTAATCCTGGGTGATGACAATATCCCCGGGACTTACTCGGTTAACAAGGGCAAAATCCACACTGTCAGCACCCTTGTCAAAAACAAGGGTTTCGGCGCCATCTTTGCAGATGGTATGGGCGGTATCACACATCAAAACGCAGGCAATGCCGTACTGTTTGCACAGATCCACTGCAATGCCCACCACAGGACAGGCATCTGCGTCAATATAAACCTTCATACCATCACCTCGTGGGTATTATATCAGCCGCCGGAGAAAATTGCAACGGCGGAGGAGGAGTAGACTATGGGAAACTATGCTTTTTTTCAGAACAGGGACTGTGAATATTTTCCCTGCCATAAGTGCGCAGATCAGGAGACATTCAACTGTCTGTTTTGCTATTGCCCGCTGTATGCGCTGGCAGACCGGTGCGGCGGGAATTTTACCTATACCGAAAATGGCATCAAGGACTGTTCCGGTTGCTTAATTCCCCACAGACGGGAGAATTATGAACTGGTGATAGAAAAAATGAAAGAGGTTATGGAGTTGGCGAAAAAGAAAGAGGTTTAATCCTTGCATTTTTCCCGGCATCTTGTTATAATAACCGCGTTGTCAATATGGAGCAGTACTCAAGCTGGTCGAAGAGGCGTGACTCGAAATCTCGTAGGGCATGTAAGTGCCGCCAGGGTTCGAATCCCTGCTGCTCCGCCAACAAGAACCCACCCCTTCGGGGTGGGTTCTTGTTGCAAGCAGGGATTCGAACCATTCAATGCAACGCGGGCGAGCGTTGCCCGCTGCGGCTGGACGCAGTGGAACAATTATGTTTGCCGCAGGCAAACATGCAAACGAATCCCTGCTGCTCCGCCAAAAAGAAGGACACCCTTTGGGTGTCCTTCTTTTTGGTTTTGCAGCGGGATTCGAAAGGACGGCCCGACCGAAGGGCGGGTAAAAAAGTGTCCGGTGGACACTTTTTCAGTCCGTGGGAGAATCTATAGCCTTATGGACGTACCCGGTATGGGTGTGGACATAAGACTATTATTCGTTGCAGTAATGTTTGATAGTAGAAATATCCAAAATGCAAACTAATTGCAAAAAAGATCCACCCCCAAAGGGGTGGATCTTTTTTAGTGGTTGGTGAATTATACTATCAAGTGCAACACTTGTAAAAAAAGAAGAAGTTCATACAGATCTCTGGTAGAATAAAGTTACCACACCATAAACCACGAAAGGAGACCTGTATGAACTATCACCATCTTACCATAGAAGAGCGCA
>JAZOBL010000065.1:0-7801 GCA_045595945.1 Faecousia sp. | reverse complement strand
TTGGTGTGTCCATAACCGCATCTGCGGTGGTAGGGCAGAACACGCAAGCGAAAAATAGTTCGATGAGCCTATAGGCTCGGCTAGTAAAAGGCCCTAAGGGGGCTAGTGCATACCACCGGCACGGCCGGTGGTTATGATTATATTTCGGGCAGTGTGGCAGGCGTTTCTGCCGGCTGCAGCGCCTGCACCGCTAAGGCATAGGTGGTCACCACCCGGGGCCGGGCATACACAAACAGCATTAGCTGCGCCCCCAGACCCAGACAGTAGAACAGAAAGAACACAGCGGTGTCGCTCCAAGGCAGCGAAACGCCAAAAAGCGCCAGCAGGATATCTCCATAGCAAAGAACCGCGGCCGCGGTCTGCAAAACATAGAACCACCAGAACCGCAGATCCAGCTTCAGCAGCTGCAGGCAGTTGCGCCGGGTGAGCCGGACACTTTCCACCATGGCAGCAAGCGCTCTGGGCTGCTTGTTCATCAGCAGGTACGACGCAAACCGCAGCCGGAACAGCAGCGGCACAGCCACACACCCAAACAGCACAAAGCACAGGGTCACCAGCGGCTGCATATGTTCCATGGCGGCTTCCATCATCTGGGGGGTCAGCTCCGTCATATCCGGGGAGACCAAGGATTGCAGATGCACCAGCAGCGGGTCAGCCCATGGGGTCATCATAAAGATCATAGAGGCGGGGTAGATCAGCGCCATAAACAGCGCCACCAGCATCACCGCCTGCAGCAGCCGCAGCCGTAGCACAGGGCCGAACCGGCGGAAACCCTCGGCCAATACCCCAGGTCGGGCAGCTTGAGCGGATGCCCACAGGAAGGCGGCTGCGAAGATACCCATCTCCCAGAATGGCAATGCCAGAGATCCCGCCAGCTCCAGCACCGATTGGATGGTGGCGAGGATAGAGCGCAGACCCATACCGGCAAGACCGCCGGTGGCATCGATCTGCCGGGACAAAAACAGATGTAATAATGTGGTGAGCAAAGAAACGCCCAGCGCAACACCGGTGTGCAGCAAAACGAGCTTTTTGGGGCTATAGGGCGCTTGATGCAGAAGTGTGTCTGCTTGTGCGGGCAGTGCGTTCAGATTTCGGTGATCCATAGGAAACCTCCTCTCTTATTACTATAGTTATACGCCACCGCCGCCTGAATAGCAAATGAATTTTTTGTGACGGTAGCATTTTTCTTCTGCAGGTGGTACAATAGGGCAAATAATGAAAAGGAGAGCGCCTATGGATTATCGGAACTGCACACTATGTCCCAGAGCCTGCGGCGCAGACCGCACCGCCGGGGAGCGGGGCTTTTGCGGCTGCCCGGATACGGCGTTGGTTGCCAAAACCATGCTCCACCGGTGGGAAGAGCCGGCTCTGGCCGGCAGCGGCGGCAGCGGCGCGATCTTCTTTGGAGGCTGCACCTTAGGCTGCAGCTATTGCCAGAACCGGGCCATCTCCGCTGCGCCCTCCGGCACAGCCATGGATTCCGCCGCCCTGCGCCGGGCGATGGAAGATCTGATCGCCCAGGGGGCGGAGAATATCGATCTGGTGACCCCCACTCAGTACCTGCCTACCCTCCTGCCGGCGCTGACACCGAAACTTCCCGTGCCGGTGGTGTACAACTGCGGCGGCTATGAGTCGGTGCAGACCATTGGCGCACTGGAGGGTCTGGTGGACATTTACCTGCCGGATATGAAGTACGCCGACGATGCTTTGGGACAGGCGCTTTCCGGGGTGACGGACTATTTTTCCGTGGCCGCAGCGGCCATCCGAGCCATGGCAGAGCAGGTTGGGCCGGTGCGGTGGCAGGGGGAGAAGATCGTCAAGGGCGTGATTATCCGTCACCTGATCCTGCCGGGGCAGGTGGAAAACTCCCTGAAGGTGCTGGACTGGATTGCCGAGGCCTTTGCCCCCGGGCAGGTGCTGGTGAGCCTCATGCGCCAGTACACCCCTATGCCCGGCATGCAGCCGCCCTTTGACAGACCCATCACGGAGCAGGAGTACGACGGGGTGCTCAGCTGGATGTATATGAACGGTTTGGAGGGTTTCACCCAGGAGGCAGCCGCTGCCGATACCGCCTATATTCCGGTTTTTTGAAAAGCTTTCGTTATGCGCAGGCTTGCCGCAGCGGCATGCCTCCCTTGTGTAAAGGGAGGTGGCCGAGCGTAAGCGAGGTTGGAGGGATTGTTTGGGAAAGTATAATCACGAACAATAGTTATGGTGATAACATTTCCAAACAACCCCTCAGTCAAAAATCAAGATTTTTGACAGCTCCCCTTGCACAGGGGAGCCTTTACGCAGCTGGCGGATCGTGTTACGCCAGGAACAGAGCGCTATGCCCACATAGGAAGAACCCCCGGTTCAAACCGGGGGTTCTTTTTGCGTATAATTACTTCTCCAGAGCCATCATCTTGTCGATCCGGCGCTGGTGGCGGGCGTCACCGGAGAATTCCGTGCCCAGCCAGGTGTCCACGATCTGGAAGGCCAGCATCTGACCTACCACACCGGCGCCGATGGCCATTACATTGGTGTCGTTGTGCTCCCGGGTCATGCGGGCGCTCATCACATCCGACAACAGGGCGCAGCGGATGCCGGGGATCTTGTTGGCGGTAATAGACACGCCGATACCGGTGGTGCACAGCACGATGCCCTTGTCACATTCGCCGGCAGCAACGGCCTTGGCGGCAGCGGCGGCAAATTCCGGGTAGTCGCAGCTATCGGGGGTGTAAGTACCGAAGTCCTTTACTTCATGTCCCAGTGCTTCCAGATGGGGGATCAGATTGTTTTTCAGCGCCAGAGCGCCGTGGTCACAGCCAAGTGCAATTTTCATAGCTCGCTCCTCCGTTGTAAATAGTTGAATGTATTATACCACAAACCCACCGTTCACCGCAAGTACCTGTCCGGTGACAAATTCCGCATCCGCCAGATATACCATGGCCTTGGTCACATCTTCCGGGGTGCCGTTGCGGCCTACGGGGGTCTCTTCTTTCAGAGCAGCCATGGTCTCTTCTGACACATTGGCGCACATATCCGTCTGGATCACCCCGGGGGCAATGCAGTTGACCCGCACCCCCGCCGGGCCAAGCTCTTGAGCAAGGGCCTTGGTCAGGGCGATCACTGCCCCTTTGGTGGCGGAGTAGGCGGCCTCGCAGGATGCCCCCACCTGCCCCCACATGGAGCTGACGGTGAGGATACAGCCGGCCTGCTTTCTTAAGAAGTGGGGCATGGCTGCATTGATACACAGGTACATACCTTTTACATTTACATCAAAAATCCGATCCCACTGGGCTTCGTCCATGGCGCTCATAAGTCCGTAATGGACGATGCCGGCGTTACAAATGAGGATGTCCACATCCGGGATCTGGGAAAAGGCGGCCTTTACGGCGGCAGAATCTGCCACATCGCAGCAGATGGCGGTAGCGCCGGTCTGGGCGGCCACAGCGGCGGCTTTTTCGTACTCTTTTTCGTACAGAAACCACACCCGGTCGCCCCGGGCGGCAAACTGCCGGACAGCCTCTGCGCCGATGCCCCGGCTACCGCCGGTGATCACAACTGTTGCCATAGGAACCTCCGTAGTAAAAAGATAGCTCCCCGCGGAGGGGAGCAATTGTCCCGTTTCGGGATGGTTTTTCGGGTTACCGCCGGCGGCTCTTGGTGCGGCGGTCGGAGTACTGCCGAATGGAGGAGATCTTGCTGTCGGACTCACTCATGAACTGCTTGAGCTTCTCTTCGAACAGCTGATCTGCGGTCTTGGGAGCGGGAGGGGGCGTAGGAGCGCTGCGGGCAGGCCGGGAATTGCGGAAATTGCTGCCGCCCTCCCTGGGGGCGCTTTCCCGCTGGGGCTTGGCCTCCAGACGCTTGATAGACAGATTGATCTTTCCTGCCTCCGCGCCGATGACCACAACCTTCACATCCTGTCCTTCGGTCAGGTGCTGCCGGACATCGCTAACATAGGTGTTGGCAATTTCGGAGATATGTATCAGGCCGGTTTTGTTCTCCGGCAATGTGACAAATGCGCCGAAATTGGTGATCGATTTGACCTTACCTTCTAAAATTGCTCCTACGGTTAACTCCATATGTGTCTTGCTTCCTCCAGTTGATTTAAGGATTGCTTTCTTCGGGGATGAAAAATTCCGTATCCGGGTCAACCAGACCCAGCTCCTCCCGGGCGATGCGCTTGACGCTTTCCACGGTGCCCAGCTCGGCGATGTTTTGGGTCAGCAGCCGGTTTTTCTGCTCCAGTTGGGCGGCCTGCTGGGCAAGCTGCTGCTGGTAAGCCTGAAAATCCTGAATGATGAACCGCAGGGTCACCAGCACGGCGGCGGATAGCACGATGGCGGTGAGCACCACGCATTTGAGAAGGGTGGAGCTGCGGCGATATACCAGCCGGATCCGGCGGAAGGGGTTGTTTGCTGCCATGGGGATCTCCCTCCTGTACATGTACAGAATGCCTACACGTTCTCCAATATATTGTACCCCATTTTTTTACTGTTGCAAAGAGAAATTTTATAAAATTTGCGATTTTTATGCAAATCCAATGAAATGGCAGCAGTAAGTGGCCCAAAAACCGCCAAAAAACAAGGAAAACCGGCTGCAGCCACCGACCTGCAGACCTGTGGAAGCCCCAGATCCCCAGCAGCAAGCTGAGGGTATAGGGGAGCCTAATATCTCCCCGGCAGATCCGGAAGCTGTGCTCCAGCCACGCCCATCCGGTGGCTATGGCAAACAGCAGGTCTGCAACATGGGGATGCTTTCGCCGCAGAGGCTGCAAAAATGCGTAAAAAAGGCCCAACAAGCACCCAAAAACCAGCGCCAGCAGCAGAAACCGGAACTGCTGGGAAGGGGCGCTCAACCGGTGAGCCTCCGCCAAAACGAGCGCATATCCCGGTTCTGCTCGTAGCGCAGGCTGCTGATTTGGCCGTCCACCCGCACCTGTCCTCCCTCCGGCAGCAGGGTCTTCAGCTGCAGATGTTCGCCCTCAATGATCAATGTGCCCAGATCCGTGTGCAGGATCACCGCGCCTTCGTCAAAGCTGACCACCTCGCTAACACCGGTCATCTCCAGTCGGCTGCGCTCCTGCAGGCTCAGGCTGTGGGGCAGCCGGGGCATGTTTTCCGTCATAGGTATCCCTCCTTGTCCCTACAGCCTATGCATTTGCCTGCTCCGGTAGTCCGGATTGACAGAAATCTTCCCCGGGGGTATACTATTTCGTAGAAAACAAAAGGGGGCGATGGGATGTTTTTGCAGGGAGAAGCGCTATCCGGAAGAACTGACCATGAGGCGGGAAGACAGCTGCTTGCCCGGATGTACCGGGAGCTGACCGGAGAAGAATTGCCTGAGATTCGCATCGCAGACCGGGGCAAACCCTATTTTGCCAATTCCCCTTGGCACTTTTCTATCTCCCACAGTAAAGGCCATGTGTTTTGCGCCCTGTCCCGGCGGCAAATCGGCATCGACGCCGAGGAGCGGGATCGGGTGATCAATCCCGCACTGGCAGAGAAGATTCTGTCCCCCAACGAGTACCAACGGTACGCCCGGGCAGAGGACAAGCCCCTTGCCCTGTTGCGGCTGTGGGTGCTGAAGGAGGCCGCCGCCAAGGCCACGGGAGAGGGTCTGCGAGGCTACCCCAACCATACGGATTTTTCCCCGGATGACCCCCGGGTGCAGGAACTCTGCGGCTGCCTGGTGGCAGTGATCGAAGAATAAGGAGAAACGAAGATGTTGTTTGATACCCATGCCCATTTGAACGATGCGGCATTTGACAAAGACCGGGAACAGCTTTTGGCGGGCCTGGCTGAAAAAGGGGTAGGCATGGTGATGAACGCCGGCTGCAGTCTGGAAAGCTCCCGGCAGGTGGTTGCCATGGCAGAGCAATACCCCTGGCTGTATGCTTCTGTGGGTTCTCACCCGGATGCCGCCGACGAAGTGAATGAGGCGGTTCTGGAGGAATACAGAAAACTATGTAAACACGATAAAGTCAAGGCCGTGGGCGAGATCGGTCTTGATTATCACTATGAGGACATCCCCCGGGATATCCAGTTGCGGGCATTCCGGCTACAGATGGAGCTGGCAAAAGAGGTAGACCTGCCGGTGATCGTCCATGAGCGGGAGGCCCACGAGGACGGTATGGCAATCGTCAAAGATTTTCCCGGCGTCACCGGCGTGTTCCACTGCTACTCCGGCTCTGCGGAGATGGCCCGGCAGCTGGTGGATTTGGGCTGGTACATCGGTTTTACCGGGGTGCTGACCTTCAAAAACGCCCGCAAGGCGGTGGAGACCGCCGCGTCCATCCCTCTGGAGCGGATCGTCCTCGAGACCGACTGCCCCTACATGGCGCCGGAACCCTTCCGGGGTCGGCGGAACGACCCGGGGTACCTACCCTATATGGCAGAAAAGCTGGCGGAAATTCGGGGGATCTCTCCGCAGGAGGCCGCCCGGATTACCACCGAAAACGCCAAACAGCTGTACCGGATTTCGTAAAAGGCAAAAATACCGGAAAAGGGACTTTTGCGGGGGCAATTGCGGCCTTTTTTCATTGACAAATCCGGCAGGGTGGTTTATAATGTACAGGAAGCATCGTGTGACTGACGGAATTCGCAGATTACTGCGGGGGAGTACGGTGTGATATTGAGCCGACCGTCTGGGCAACCCGCTTTTAAAAGAAAGGGTTGCCCTTTTTATTACATAGGAGAAAACTTTATGGCATTTACTTATAAGAATCTGAAAGCAACCTATCAGCGTCACATCATCACTTCTGAGGAGATCGACCGGAATATGCAGCGGCTGCTGCAGCAGAATCCCAGGATCGCAGAGGTGACCGACCGTCCCACCCAGAACGGCGATGAGGTGGTGCTGGACTACGCAGGCTTCTGCGACGGAGAGCAGTTCGCCGGCGGCACTGCGGAAAACCAGACTCTGGTGCTGGGCAGCGGTATGTTTATCCCCGGCTTCGAGGAGCAGCTGCTGGATAAGGTTTGCGGTGAAGAAGTGACCGTGAATGTCACTTTCCCCAAGGAATACCACGCAGAGGATCTGGCGGGCAAAGAGGCCCAGTTCCACTGCACCATCAAGAGCATCCGGCTGAAGTCCGCCTACGAGCTGGACGACACCTTCGCCAAGGAGGTGGGCGGCTGCGATACTTTAGAGCAGATGCGGGAAAAGATGGGGCAGAGTCTGCAGGCCTACACCGACGAGCGTGGCGAAATGGATCTGCAGGATCAGCTCCTGCGGCAGGCCGCCGATTCCTTGGAGTTTACCGTGTCTCCCCAGCAGCTGGAGGAAGCTATGGACGAGCAGGTGCGGAATCTGCAGGCCCAGCTTGCCCAGCAGGGATTGACTCTGGAAATGTACTGCCAGTTTATGAGTACTACTCCCGAGCAGGTGCGGCAGGACGCAAGACCCAGCGCAGAGGCTGCCATCCGCTGCCGGGCAGCGGTGGATGAGATCGTGCAGATCGAAAACCTGCAGGCGGAGGAAGAGGATATCGCCAAGGCCTTGGCGGTGATCTGCCGGCATAACAACATCACCATGGACCAGCTGAAGGAGCAGTACGACGCCGCTCTGGAACAGATGGTCATCAACAGTGTGCTGACCGGGAAGGTCATGCGTCTGATTCGTGATGCAGCGGACATCACGGTGGTATAAACGGATAAAAAATGTGCAAAATCGCACCCAAATAAGGAGGAAACCAACAATGGCAATCGTGTTTGACGAAAATGGCAAGTACGTAGACGAGAAGGGTCTTGTGAAGCTGGACCCCACCAAGTTTGCTGACTGGCAGATCGCAGAGGAAGCAGAGAAGACCCTG
>JAZOBL010000064.1:0-13119 GCA_045595945.1 Faecousia sp. | reverse complement strand
GTGGTCTTGGTATTGAGCATGGACTGGATCACCACCGGCGCTCCGCCACCGATGGGAATGCCGCCCACATAAATTCTCTTGGTCATAGGTTACCTCTTTACAATGACAAAAATATCCTTAAAGAAGATTAGCGCCATCAGCGCCAGCAGCAGGATCATGCCCGCGCCGTGGATATATCCCTCGTATTTCGGGTCTAATTTTTTTCCGGTTATCTTTTCAATAGCAACGGTCAGCAACAGACCTAACACCCGGCCACCGTCCAATGCAGGGATCGGGAGCATATTCATTACCGCTAAGTTGATTGCTAATACACCGCCAATCTCCAATAAAACTAAAAGTGCATCACCGGGTTTTTCTACCTGTTGGGCAGTTGTGGACATTAAATGCACAATACCAACAGGTCCGGACACTTCAGAAAAACCCACCTTACCAGAAAAAATCATTTTCAGACTCAAGCGTACATTTCGTACCGCATTGAGAGATTGATTCCAAACAGATTGTATTTTATCAGAGAAAGTTGCCGGCATCTCTTTGCCATAGGAAAAGCCGTAGTGGAGGTACTCTTTTCCGTCTTCGTCCAAATGGGTATGACCCATTTTTAGATTATCAAAGGCCATCTTTTCACCATCACGCAAAACAGTAACATCATGCTCCACTGTTTGATTCAGTGATAGTATCGTCGCAATGTCAGTATATGTGTATATTTTTTCTCCATCCAATTTTACAATTTCATCACCCAACTGCAAACCTTCTTGATGGTTAAAAATACAACAATCAGTAAAATTAGAAATTTGAGGCACTATATTTTTCTCTTGCGGCAAAATCAAGCAGGCAAAAATGATGACACCTATCACCAGATTCATAAACGCACCTGCCACCAATATGATGAGCCGTTTCCACCACGCGGCTTTCTGGAAGGAATGAGGGTCGTCTGTGTCCTCGTTTTCACCCTCCATAGCGCAATAGCCGCCGATGGGAATACAGCGGATGGAGTAGAGAGTCTCCCCCACTTGCTTTTTATATATGGCAGGGCCCATAAACATGGCAAATTCATTCACCCGGACACCGGAGGCTTTCGCAGCCAGAAAATGTCCCAGCTCATGGACAAAGATCAAAACGCTGAACAGCAGTATTGCAAAAACAATGGTCATGGAAATTCCTCGCTTATTTTTTCATTTCCCGGCGCACAGCCTCCCGGGCCAGTTTGTCTGCCTCCAGGATCTGCTCCAGATTAGGATTGGCAATAAAGGGTACTGCCTCCACCGCCCGGGAAACCAGGTCATAGATATCATAGAAGCCGATCTCGTCATTGAGATACATAGCCACCGCTTCTTCGTTGGCGCCGTTCATAGCAGCACACGCCGTTCCGCCCTTCTTGGCACAAGCTCTTGCCAAAGCAAGACAGGGAAACGCCTCCATATCCGGCTCAGCAAAGGTCAGGCTGCCGCAGGTCAAAAGGTTCAGCGCATCCACCGGGCAGTTTGCCCGTTCCGGATACGTCATAGCCAGCTGGATAGGCAGGCGCATATCGGGACTGCCCAGCTGAGCCATCACCGCACCGTCCGTGAATTCCACCATGGAGTGCACGATGCTCTGCCGGTGCACCAGCACATCCACCTGCTCCAGAGGCAGGTCGTACAGCCGCATGGCCTCGATCACCTCCAGGCCCTTGTTCATCAAGGTGGCGCAGTCGATGGTGATCTTGGGACCCATCTTCCAGTTAGGATGCCGGAGAGCGTCAGCCTTGGTGATATGCCGCAGCTGCTCCTTTTCCATACCGAAAAAGGGCCCGCCGGAACAGGTCAGAATGATCCGCTTGATCTCCTCCTTGCGACGGCAGCCCATCAGGCACTGGAAAATTGCAGAGTGCTCCGAATCCACCGGAATAATTTCCGCACTATATCGCTTTGCCTCTGCCATGACCAGTTCCCCGGCGCAAACCAAGGTCTCTTTATTGGCAAGACCGATCCGTTTTCCTGCGCGGATAGCGGCCAGGGTGGGTTTTAGTCCAACCATGCCCACAACCGCCGTGATCACGCAGTCCGCATCCGCGATGGTTGCCGCTTCTATTAGGCCATCTTCCCCCCATACAACCCGGGTAGGCAAGTCAGAGATACTATCCGATAACTCTTTTGCCGCTTTCTGTGTAGCCATCACTGCCAAAGAAGGACGATATTTCCGGCACTGCTGGGCCATACGCTCGGCATTGGTGCCGGCGGTCAGAGCCGCAACGGGAATATGCAAATTATCAACAATATCCAGGGTCTGTCTGCCAATAGAACCGGTAGAACCCAGGATGCTAATACAGTTTACCATTGATTACACCACCAAAGGGAGGAACAGCATCAGTACCTCTGTAATAGGCGCCACGATGATCATAGAGTCAAACCGATCCAGAATGCCGCCATGGCCGGGGATCAGATTGCCATAATCCTTGATACCAGTCTGCCGCTTCACAGCAGAAAAGCTCAGATCCCCAAATACCGCGCCAACAGATCCCAAAATACCATAGATCGGCACATACCAGTAATTTGCAGTAAAATCAAATGCAAGCTCCAGCACCAGGCAGTAAATAATCACTCCAAGCACCGCGCCAAGCACGCCGCCGTACACGCCCTCCACAGTTTTGTTGGGGCTGATGTTGGGTGCAAGCTTCCGCTTGCCAAAAGCACGACCTGCAAAGTATGCGCCGGTATCGGACAAAAACGCGATCACAAAGGGCAGGATGATGTAAAAACGCCCCTGGGGCAATCCGTGCAACCGCACCAAAGCGGTAAAAAAGTACGGGATCACTGCACCAGCCGCAAGGGTAAGCGCCACTTTCTCAAAGGGCAGCTTTCCGTGGGATAAAAGTACTTCCCCAAACAGCAGGCAGATAAACACCAGTAGGATGGGTTTCCACAAAGGGGCAAGATATGGCAGGCTGCAGGGCACAGCGGTCAAGAAAGCCATGACCATTGCATAGGCAATGAGCCTGGGCTGCTGCACAAGGCCGGTGCCCTTCAGCAGCTCATAAGCGCCGATGGCAGCCATAAGACCAAACAGGATCCCGGTATATATCTTCGGTAAAACCAGCACTACTACCAACAGCAGTGGCAGCAGCACAGCGGCAGTAATGACACGCTTTTTCATAATCAAACGCCTCCAAAACGACGGTTTCTGCGATGGAATTCTTCGATCGCCTGGTCCAAGTCATCCGGTCCAAAGTCCGGCCACAGGACATTTAGGAACACATATTCTGAATAAGCGGATTGCCACAGCAGGAAGTTGCTGGTACGCATCTCCCCGGAGGGGCGAATGATCAGTTCCGGGTCGGGAACATCGGCAGAATACAGATAAGACGACAACAGTTCCTCGGTCAGTTCCTCAGGTCCGTACTTTCCCTCTGCCACATCCTGGGCAAAGGCAGAAGCGGCCTTAATGATTTCGTCTCTGCCACCGTAGTTCAGGCAGAAATTCACCTGTACATCGTAGTCTTCAGAGCGGTTTTCCGCCTCCATACAAAGCTTTTGCAGCTGGGGGCTTAACCGGGACAGGTCACCGAAGAACCGAAACCGAACCCGGTTCTTTTCCATATCCGCCAGGGCCTCCTGCAGGTACTTGCCCAGCAGGCGCATAATGCCTGCCACCTCATCGGCAGAGCGTTTCCAGTTCTCCGTGGAAAAGGCATACACGGTCAGGTATTCCACGCCTAAGGTGCGGCAATAGTTGGCAATCCTGCGAAAAGCCTCTGCGCCGGCGGCGTGACCCGCCGTCCGGGGAAGGCCTCTTTTCTTCGCCCAGCGGCCATTACCGTCCATAATAATAGCAATATGCCGGGGAGCCGGCAATTTATTCATATCCACAGAAGATGTCATTACGACTCCTCACAATCTTCAATAATGGTAGCGAATGGGGGCGCAAGCGCCCCCAATTCACCATGTAAGGCAATCAGATTGCCATCAGTTCCTTTTCCTTTGCCGCCAGGTCAGTATCCACCTTTTTGGTGTACTTATCCAGCAGATCCTGCAGATCCTTCTCGGCCTTCTTCTGGTCGTCCTCGGTGATCTCAGAGTTCTTCTTCAGCTTCTTCACATAGTCCATGCCGTCCCGGCGAATATTCCGCATGGCAACTTTGGCATCCTCGGCATACTTCTTGACCTGCTTGGTCAGTTCCTTACGGCGTTCCTCGGTGAGCATGGGGAATACCAGACGGATCACACGGCCGTCGTTCTGGGGATTGATGCCCAGATCGCTCATCTGGATAGACTTCTGGATCTCCTTCAGCAGCTGGGCATCCCAGGGCTGGATCACCAGAGTCCGGGCATCGGGGGTGGAAATCGTTGCCACACCGTTCAGGGGGGTCTCCTGGCCATAATACTCCACAGTCAGACGGTCCAGCACCTTGGGGTTGGCGCGGCCGGCACGCACTGCATCAAAGTCCTCAGCCAGATGCTTCAGGGTCTTTTCCATTCTGTTGCTGTATTCGCTGAAATCTACGCTCATAACTTAATCCTCCTTAACGATTGTTCCGATTTTCTCGCCGCTGACAACCCGGATGATATTCTCCGGGTCCTTCAGTGCGAAACAAACCAAAGTCATATGATTGTCCATAGCCAGTGTCATGGCGGTGGTATCGGTAGCCTTCAGGTGACGGGCCAGCACCTCATCATAGGTCAGCTCATCAAATTTCACCGCAGTGGGGTCCACATTGGGGTCAGCAGAGTAGATACCATCCACATTCTTTGCCATCAAGATAGCATCTGCCTCGATCTCCACGCCACGGAGCACCGCGCCGGTATCGGTGGAGAAATAGGGATTGCCGGTTCCGGCGGCGAAGATCACCACTTTGCCCTCGTTTAAGTAACGGTCTGCGGTATCTCTTGTGAAGTACTCGGCGAACTTATTCATCTCCACAGCAGACAGTACCCGGGCGTCCATCCCGTGCTTTTCCAAAGCATCTGCCACGGCAATGGCGTTCATCACCGTTGCCAGCATACCCATAGCATCACCGTGGGAGCGCTGCATCTTATCGGCACCGTCCTTCACACCACGCCAGAAATTGCCGCCGCCGATCACAAGACCGATCTGGACACCCATATCGGAACATTTCCTGATCACCCGGCAAACAGAATTGACAATTTCAAAATCCAGACCTCTGCGCTGGTCACCAGCCAACGCCTCACCGCTGATCTTCAGCAGGATCCGCTTATACTTAATTGCAGGCAAGTGCGATCACTCCTTCCTTATTCTGTTCTATTTTATAATAAGACAAGCAAATTGACAACAACTATTTCGCAAAAATCAAAAAATGTTTTCCTATAATTCAAAAACCGCGTTCTGCGGCTTCTCATTTGCCCGTTTTTATCAAAAACAGGGTGTTTCCCGTTGTCGATTTCAGCAAGTTATGCTACAATGTTACAAATACCTGTTGGCTTTTTATTATGCTGAAGATTGGAGGTATCATTATGAAACGCCAGAGCGGAATCGATCTGTTTCGAATCTTGGGACTTCTTTTTGTAAACGGACTGCACGCCTTTTTATACAACGGCTTTTACAGTGCTGCCCAAGAAGGCGTATGGATGTGGGCCGCAGACTGTTTCCGCTGGCTGTTCTACGGCTGCAATGCTATGTTTATGCTGCTTACCGGCTACTTAAAATCCTCCAAACCTTGGTCAAAAGGCTATTATAAAGGACTTTTTGTGGTGCTGGTTGGATATGTGCTGACCTGTGTTGTGTCCTACCCTATTCGGTATTTCCTCATCGGTGAACAAGATGCGCTGTTGGTTTGGATCGAGCGGTTTTTCACCTTCAGCAATTATGCCTGGTATGTAGAAATGTATGTGGGTTTGATTCTCATCAGCCCTATCGTGAATCTGGCGCTGGCGCAGATTCAGGATCACCGGAAGCTTCTTGTTCTAGCAGGATGCTGCCTGTTTATTACCACGGCGCACTCTATGACAAGCATTGATCTGTTTCCGGATTACTGGTCTTCTATGTATCCGCTTACACTGTATATGCTGGGCGCGGTGGTTCGTCGTTTGCAGCCGAAATTCCCTGTCTGGTCTTGTCTGCTGTCGGCAGCACTGACCGCCATGGGTCTGGGGGTCGTTTCCATACTAACTGCAAGCAAAAACTTCTCCAGCGGCTTTACACAGGGCTATGGCGGATTCTGGGTCACGGTGATGGTCGTTGCTCTGTTTTTGGGGATATACCGTATTCGTTTCAGTGACCGAGTCAGCAAAATTCTGGCCTGGCTTTCCGCCGGTGTGTTTGAAGGTTACATTCTCTCCCGGCTTTTGGATGTATGGGTCTACGGTCTTGTTCCCCAATGGCACAAACCAGAAAAATATCCGCTGATTTTCCTGTGTATCACGATCCCGGTCTTTGTAACTTCCCTGCTTGCAGGAAAGGGCCTGCACACCCTAAGTGTAGCAATCGTAGGCAAAATCAGCAACAGGAAACGCTTTGCCCTTACCAAGCAGAAAACCCAAGCATTATAACGCAATATTTCCTTATATATTCCAGATTCCCAGTTGCAAAATCCCATATAATGGGTTATAATATTTTGAAACTTTGATTAAAAGAGAGGATGCTGACGATGGCTGAAATCACCGAGAGCAAGAATTTCATCCACGCATTTATTGAAGAGGATATCGCCGAAGGCGGCCGCTACGCAGGTCAGACCGTGCATACCCGGTTTCCGCCGGAGCCTAACGGGTATCTGCACATCGGCCACTGCAAGGCGCTGATCATTGACTTCGGCACTGCCGAGAAGTTCGGCGGCCTGTGCAATCTGCGGATGGACGACACCAACCCCACCAAGGAAGATGTGGAGTTTGTGGAGGCTATCAAGGAAGACATCCACTGGCTGGGCTTTGACTGGGGTGATCGGTTCTATTATGGCTCCGATTACTTTGAGAAGGACTACGAGTACGCGGTGGAGCTGATCAAGAAGGGTCTTGCCTATGTGTGCCAGCTGACCCCCGAGGAGTTTAAGGAAAACCGGGGCGATCTGAATACTCCCGCCACCTCCCCTTACCGGGACCGTCCCATAGAAGAAAGCTTGGATCTGTTCCAGCGGATGCGTAACGGCGAATTCCCCGACAATGCTATGACCCTCCGTGCAAAGATCGATCTGGCATCCGGCAACTTCAATATGCGCGACCCGGTGATCTACCGGATCCGTCATATGCACCATCACCGCCAGGGCGACAAGTGGTGCATCTATCCCATGTACGACTTTGCTCACCCCATTCAGGATGCTCTGGAGGGCATTACTCACAGCCTGTGCTCTCTGGAGTTTGAAAATCACAGGCCCCTGTACAACTGGGTGGTAGAGAATGTGTCTGTACCCCACCACCCCCGGCAGATCGAGTTTGCCCGTCTGGGTATTGACCACACGGTGCTGTCCAAGCGCAAGCTCCGTCAGCTGGTGGAGGAAGGCCGGGTCTCCGGCTGGGATGATCCCCGTATGCCTACCCTGTGCGGCCTGCGCCGCCGTGGTTACACCCCCACCTCCATCCGCAACTTCTGTGACCGGGTAGGCGTGGCAAAGTCTCCCAATACCATTGAGTACGCCTTCCTGGAGCACTGCCTGCGGGAAGACTTAAACGAAACCGCACAGCGGGTCATGGCTGTGGTAAAGCCTGTGAAGCTTACCATCACCAACTACCCGGAAGGACAAAGCGAGATATTTGAGATTGAAAACAATCCCAACCGTCCTGAAGACGGCACCCGCCAGGTTACCTTCTCCCGGGATCTGTGGATCGAAGCCGATGACTTTCTGCCCGCCCCCGTACCCAAGTACAGGCGGCTGTACCCGGAAGGCCCTGAGTGCCGGCTGAAGGGCGCTTATGTGATCCGGTGCACCGGCTGCGTTACCGACGAAAACGGCAATGTGACCGAAGTTCTGGCCACCTATGACCCCAATTCCAAGGGCGGCGATCCCGCCGACGGGCGAAAGATCAAGGGCGCGACCATCCACTGGGTAGACGGCAATAACTGCTGTGATGCTGAGGTCCGTCAGTACTCCAATCTGTTTGATGACGCCGATCCCGATGCCTCCGGCAAGGATTTCCTTGCCTGCCTGAATCCCAATTCTCTGGAGGTTCTCACCGGCTGTAAGGTAGAGGCCAGCCTGAAGAACGCTAAAGCCCCTGCCTCCTTCCAGTTCATGCGTCTGGGTTACTTCTGCCCGGATTCCAAGGACTCGTCCCCGGAGCATTTGGTATTTAACCGCTCCGTCAGCCTGAAGGACAGCTTTAAGCCTGCCAAATAATCAACACATTAAAAAATCCGTGTATCGAGCGATACACGGATTTTTTATTTCTTTTCTTTGATCTGCGCCTGCAGGTGCATACTCAGCACCGCCAGGGAGGTTGCCATATTCTCGTTTTGCACCAGTATATGGTCAGGCACATCCAGATGCACCGGCGCAAAGGTCCAAATGGCCTTAATACCACAAGCAATCAGCCTGTCGCAGACCTGCTGGGCATGCTGGGCAGGAACGGTAATAATACCCATCAGCACCTTGTTAGTGCGGCAGAACTTCTCCAGCTGCTCCATTTGTAGAATGGGTCTGCCCCCTTCGGTATGATCTGCAGAGGGCTTGGTGTCAAAGGCTGCCAGAATATTCAGCCCATACGCGTCAAAGCCACTGTAGTCCAGCAATGCCTGTCCCAGCTTACCGGCGCCAACCAAAATGGCATCGGTGGTATTGTCATATCCCAAAAACTGGCTGATATCGTCGATCAAACGCTCCCGCAGGTAGCCGATCTTGGGGCGGCCTCCGTCAGAGACCTGTGCAAGATCCTTGCGCACCTGCACCTCGCCCATACCCAACGCATTTGCCAGAGCCGTTGCGGAGATATAGGCGGAACTTCCCTCCGGCATATTCTTCAGGTATGCCAGATAACCGGGAAGGCGCTTGAGGACCGCCTTGGATATTTCCTTGCGTTCCATGTGCCCCATCCTTTCGTTCATTTTATATCGATACGATTCTATATCGATTGTAGCACAGGATTTCCACTATTTCAAGGTTTTTATACGCAACTGGTCTGTCTGATCAACTCTTTTTTCAGTTTTCCCATAATTCGCTTCTCCAGCCGGGAGATATAGGATTGGGAGATCCCCATCAGACCCGCCACTTCCTTCTGGGTCAGCTCCTTCCGTCCGTACAGGCCAAAGCGCATAGCAACGATCTCCCGTTCCCGCTCCGGCAGCTCCCCCACTGCCTGCCGCAGGATCTTCAGATCCACATCGTCCTCCAGCGGGCGCAGGATCATATCCTCATCCGTTCCCAGAATATCCGACAGCAGCAGCTCGTTGCCGTCATAGTCCATATTGATGGGTTCGTCCAGGGACACCTCCACCTTTTGGTTGGCGATCTTCCGGATATGCATCAGTATCTCATTTTCGATACAGCGGGATGCATAGGTAGCCAGCTTGATGTTCTTCTCCCGGCGGTAGGTATTCACCGCCTTGATTAGGCCGATGGTGCCGATGGAGATCAGGTCTTCCAGATTGACACCGGTGCTTTCAAATCGGCGGGCAATAAACACCACCAGACGCAGATTCCGCTCGATCAGGGTCTGTTTCGCCTGCTCATCCCCCTGCTCCAGAGCCAGCAGTGCCGCTTGCTCTGCCTCCCCCTTCAGAGGCGGCGGCAGAATGTCGCTGCCTCCTATGTAATAGATTCCGTGGTCTGCTGCTAGGCCCAGCTTCTGTAGGATTTTGTGAATTGTCATCATCATACCGCTCCTCCTGTCAATGCCTGATAGGCCCCCTCTTTTCCGAACCCCTCCGGAGCGAAGGCCACCAAAGTACTTCCCTGCCAACTTCCGATTTTAACATTTTTGAATTTCAGTGCCAGTAAAAACCCACCGTCCTTACCCACGCTGCGAAAGGGGATCAGCCGCAATCCGGGGATCGCGCCGATGGACTCCACCGGGCTGCGCAGCTGGGCAGGGGTAAGCCCGGTCAGTTTCTCAGCCACCGATGCCTCCACCACCAGCACCTGTCCCCCGGTCACCGGATCCCGGAGGGTATTGCCAGTATCCTGCAGCGCCGTCAGGTGCAGGTGGGTATTGCCGTAGGTCAGCTCCACAGGCAAATAGGTGTTTGCACCCGGACGGCTGCGAAATCCCACGGTGCACAGCACAAACAGCACCCCTGCGCAGATCATTACATCCATAACACCGCCTCTGCCAATGCTCAAGGCAAGTCCACCCAGTGCATAACTTAAAAACGCAAACACAAGACCTCTGCGCAAGGCGCTTCTGCTGAATCCAAAGGCGATCACCGCCATGGCACACAGCGACACCGTTCGCCATAGGTAATTTCCCAGGAAATACCACCCCGGCAACAGGCATACCCCGGCATATACGCCTCCCAGCAGAGCGGCAAGGGCGCATTTGCCCGGTCTTGCAGGAAAACCGCACAGGCGGGCAGCACCCATCAGCAGCAGAAAATCCACCAGAAAATTTAGTAACATCACCCCGTCCAGATAGACCGGCAAGTCCCTCACCTCCCCTGTGTTTAGTCTTCAGTATACCGCCGGGAAGGCAAAAATGCCGTCGCAAGGGGCTGTCCAGATGCTCCCTGCTTCCGCCGTCTGCCACGGTTATTCTGCGGACACAGGGGGCAAAACAGAAAAACCGGCAGCTGACACTGTCAGCTGCCGATTGGTTATGTCGAGGAATTCTCCCGGAGAACCTGACGGATATTTTTTTCTGCCTTGAAGCGGGGCACCATCACCTCATGGCCGCAGCCAAGACACTTGAGCCGGAAGTCAGCACCGGTGCGCAGCACCTTCCACCGCTTCTCCCCACAGGGGTGGGCTTTCTTCATCACCAGAATATCTTCTAACTGAATATCCATCTTACTCTCCCTTGATGGCCGCCCAGTACTGCTTGGCAGCCTGCTCCAGCTTGTTGTTGCCGTATTCGTAGTAATGTGTTCCCTGCAATTCATCCGGCAGATACTGCTGCTGTACCCAATTACCCGGGTAGTCATGGGGATACTTGTAGCCCTGCTCCCGCTCCATGGTATAAGAGTCAGCGTGCATATTCTGCAAATGCCGGGGGAAGTCTCCGGTTTTGCCCTTACGGATATCCGCCAATGCGCTATCCAGTGCCACATGGCCGGTGTTGGATTTGGGAGATGTTGCCATCAGCACCGCCGCATCGCCCAGAGGGATTCTGGCTTCCGGCATACCCAGCATCAGCGCCATATCCACACAGGCTTTCACAATAGGAATGATCTGAGGAAAGGCAAGACCCACATCCTCTGCCGCGATCACCATCAGACGCCGGCAGGCAGACTGCATCTGCCCCACCTCCAGAAGCCTGGCCAGATAGTGGCAGGCTGCATCCGGGTCTGAACCCCGGATGGACTTCTGCAAGGCAGAGAGCAGGTCATAGTGGCTGTCCCCATCCCGATCAGCACGCATGGCGCTCTTTTGGGTCACCGCCTTGGCATCCTCCAGGGTCAAAGGCAGGGTGTTTCTCTGGGGAATTCCCGCAGAGAACAGCACCTCCACCGCATTCATAGCCTTGCGGATATCGCCACCGCAGGCAGAGGCGATGTATTCCAGCGCGCCTTCCTCCGGCTGCGCCTGCAGGGCAGTTCTCTCCTCCAAGAAGGCAACAGCCCGGCGCACTGCCTGCAGCGCTGCATCTGCGGAAATCTGCTTAAACTCAAAGACCGTGGAACGGCTTAAGATCGCATTGAACACATAGAAATAGGGGTTCTCCGTGGTGGAGGCGATCAGCGTGATCTTGCCGTTTTCAATATGCTCCAAAAGGGATTGCTGCTGCTTTTTATTAAAGGATTGGATCTCATCCAGGTACAGCAGAACTCCGTTGGGAGCCATAAAGGTATCCAATTGGGCAACGATATTCTTGATATCCGCCGTGGAGGCGGTGGTGGCATTGAGCTTGAAAAGGGTCCGGTTGGTCTGCTCGGCAATGATATTGGCAACGGTGGTCTTGCCGGTGCCGCTGGGACCGTAGAAGATCATGTTGGGGATCTTACCGGAATCGATGAGCCTGCGCAGCACCGCGCCCTTGCCCAAAATATGCTCCTGCCCATACACCTCATCCAAATTCCGCGGCCGCAAAAGCTCCGCCAAAGGCTGATACACAGGCCCACCTCCCTTCGTTTTTTGTAGTATAGCATAAGAATTCGGAAAATGCAATTGTGTGCGCGATAGGAATACAAATTCCGGTTTATCAGCCGTGCCCGAAATGCATAATTCATAATGCGTTTATTCTCTGTAAAAAGCAGCGCCCGGGGTGGGCGCTGCTTTGAAGGAATATTCAGAAGGTCGCTACGTCCGGGTCGGCGGGTTGGGCAGCGCCTACGGAGATGGCTGTCAGCACCGGGCCCAGCTCACCTTTGTACAAAGCGTGCTTTTCCGCAGTGATTTTTGCCTTGACCGTCACCCAGCTTCTGGGGGGCAGGGTTTTGGACAGAGGATACCGGCAGGGAATGCCGCAGAACTCGATATCGTCCACACAGCAGGTCATGACAAACCGTCCGGGGGCGAACATATTGTTCTTCTCCCGGCGCAGCATGGCTACCTGGGCCTTGAAATATACGGTTTTTCCGTCATACTTGCCCGGCTCCTCGGTGACATCCCGGTACCACAGGGCGTAGTCCTCGTCCTTGATCTCGATGACCTCGGCATTGATATCAAAGGGCAGCGGATCCACCACATCATCAAAAGCGGTAGTGCCGTCCAGATAGTCATAGAGGATATCGATGCGGCGGTTGGCGGCACGGGAGAGCTTGTGCAGCTCCATGGTGTCCGCGCCGGGCTGCAGGCGGTTATACACCACCATCTGCGCACCCACCAGCTTGTCCATCACCAGATTGCGCATATTGCAATTGTAGGCCATAATGGTGGTGGAGTCGGCAAACATGACCTCCTGGGCCACCACCCAATCCTCCGGGAAACGGGTGTACAGATCGCCCACCAACTGCATACCGTTCAGCTCGGCAACCACCCGCTGAGCCTTGTACTTTTTCGCCAGAGCTTTTAATTCCTTAGTGGTCACCGTCTGCTGATCCAGCACCTCGATAAAGACATTCTTATGGGGATATGTGGAAAGGTCAAACTCCTCCTCGCCCTCTTCA
>JAZOBL010000063.1:0-6064 GCA_045595945.1 Faecousia sp. | reverse complement strand
CCCAAGGAATATGCCGTGGCAGAGCCCGGCTCTATTGAGGAGAAGATCGAGGTCTTCTTGAAGGGGCTATTGGAGCACATGGGGTCTGACGCCGTCCCCCATGCCTGGAAATCCGGCGACAACAGCTACATGGTAGAGCTGGTGGGTGAGGATCTGGGATACCTGATCGGCCGCAGAGGCGATACCCTGGATGCCCTGCAGCACCTGAGCAACTATACCATCAACCGCGGCATTGACGGTCACATCCGCATTAATGTGGATGCCGAGTGCTACCGGGAAAAGCGGGAGGAATCCCTGCGCCGCTATGCCCAGAAGAAGGCTCAGCAGGTGCTGAAGGCCCACCGCCGGACCACCCTGGAGCCTATGAACGCTTACGAGCGTCATCTGATCCACGCCACTTTGCAGGACACCGACCGGATCACCACCTACTCCGTTGGCACTGAACCCAACCGCCGTGTGGTCATCGAATACGTCCGCTAATATTGAAAAAAATCCCTGTTGCCCTGAGCAACAGGGATTTTTCTGTCCTCAAAATGGGAATTGTCTTGCTTTTACCCGTCTGGCATATTATAATGAATAGGAACTATATCCGTAACAAAACGGGAAGGAGGGCACATTCAATATGGAATCGGAATACATTATTGAAATGCTCAATATCAGAAAGGAATTCCCCGGGATCGTGGCCAATGACGACATCACCCTGCAGCTGAAGCGGGGCGAGGTCCACGCGCTGTTGGGCGAAAACGGCGCAGGCAAGTCTACCCTCATGTCGGTGCTGTTCGGTCTTTACCAGCCGGAGCAGGGTACCATCAAGAAAAACGGAGAAGTGGTTGCTATCAACAACCCCAACGATGCCACCGCTCTGAACATCGGCATGGTCCACCAGCACTTTAAGCTGATCGATGTCTTCTCTGTGCTGGATAACATCATTCTGGGCGCAGAGGACACCAAGCTGGGTTTCCTACGGAAGCAGGCTGCCCGGAAGAAGGTGGAGGCGCTGTCTCAGCGCTACGGCCTGAAGGTGGATCTGGATGCCAAGGTGGAGGACATCACCGTGGGTATGCAGCAACGGGTGGAGATCTTGAAAATGCTCTACCGGGACAACGAGATCCTGATTTTCGACGAGCCCACTGCCGTTCTGACTCCTCAGGAGATCGATGAGCTGATGGCCACCATGCGGGGGTTTGCCGACGAGGGCAAGTCCATCCTGTTTATCACCCATAAATTAAATGAGATCATGGCCGTAGCCGACCGGTGCACCGTTCTGCGGAAAGGCAAGTACATCGGCACGGTAAACATCTGCGACACCACCAAGCAGGAGCTGTCCAACATGATGGTGGGCCGCCCGGTGCAGCTGCAGGTGGCGAAGGAGGACAGCAATCCCGGCGATGTGGTTCTGGATATCCGGGGTCTGACCGTCCCCTCCAAGCTCCATAAGAACAATGCTGTGAAGGATGTCTCTTTCCAGGTCCGGGCCGGTGAGATTGTCTGTATTGCCGGTATCGACGGCAACGGTCAGTCGGAGCTGATTTACGGTCTGACCGGTCTGGAAAAAGCCAGCCAAGGCAGCATCACTCTCTGCGGCAAAGATATTTCCAAGCAATCCATCCGGGGTCGCAGCGACGCCGGTATGAGCCATATCCCCGAGGACCGTCATAAGCACGGCCTGGTGCTGGACTTCTCTTTGGAGCAGAATCTGGTGCTGCAGGATTTCCGGGATCCCAGATTCCAGCACATGGGCTTCATACTGGGCGATCCCATCCGGCAGTATGCGGACAAGCTGATCGAGGAATTTGATATCCGCTCCGGTCAGGGCCCCGTGACCACCGCCCGGAGCATGTCCGGCGGCAACCAGCAGAAGGCCATTATCGCCCGGGAGATGGACCGGGATAAGGCACTGATCGTGGCTGTTCAGCCTACCCGGGGTCTGGATGTGGGCGCTATTGAAAATATCCACGCCCAGCTGGTGGCCCAGCGGGACGCGGGCAAAGCTGTGTTACTTGTGAGCCTGGAGCTGGACGAGGTGATGAATCTGTCCGACCGGATCCTTGTAATGTACGAGGGCGAAATTGTCGGTGAATTGGATCCCAAAACCACCACGGTGCAGGAGCTGGGCCTTTACATGGCCGGTGCCAAGAGCCGTGAGAAAGGAGGCGCACAGGCATGAAAAATCCCCTCACCCTGTTAGATCGTGACGGCACCCGGAAGATCCTGGCCTCCCTGCTGTCTATTCTCATCGGACTTGCGGTGGGCGCTGTGGTCGTTACCATTGTGGGTCTGTCCAGATCCAATATCACAACCTCCGGTATGTGGGACGGTGTGCGAATCATCTTTGCTGGCCTGCTCTCCACCGGCCGAAATGCCACAGGCGCTCTGACCTGGGGCTTCAATCCCACCTCCTGGGGCAATATGCTCTTCCGGGCCACCCCGCTGATTATGACCGGTCTTTCTGTGGCCGTGGCCTTCAAAACCGGTCTGTTTAACATCGGCGCCCCCGGTCAGTATCTGATGGGTACTCTGGCCACCCTGTTCATTGCTCTGTCGATCCCCTCCTCCGCCGTTCCCCCGGTGATCATCTGGCTGCTGGCCTTCTTGGGCGGTATGCTGTGCGGTGCTCTGTGGGGAGCTATTCCCGGCATTCTGAAGGCATTTTTGAACATCAATGAGGTGCTGGCCTGCATTATGACCAACTGGATCGCCGCCAATCTGGTGACCTGGCTGTTTGATATCAGTAATCTGAAAAATGTAACTGAGGGCACCAAAACCGGCTATATCTACAAAACCACCTTTAACAATGTAGCCACCTCCAAGATGGGTCTGGATAAGATCTTCACGGACTCTCAGGTCAATGGCGGTATTCTGGTAGCCATTGCCATTGCGGTGATTATGTATGTGATCATGAACAAGACCACCCTGGGTTACCAGCTGAAGGCCTGCGGTGCCAACCGGCATGCTGCCCGCTACGCCGGTATCCAGGATAAGCGGAACATCGTGCTGAGTATGGCCATTGCCGGTGCTCTGGCAGCCGGCGGCGCAAGCCTGTATTGGCTCTCAGGCAACACCGAGTTCTTCTGGTCCACCTACCAGGCACTGCCAGCAGCGGGCTTTAACGGCATTCCTGTGGCTCTGCTGGCGCTGAATCACCCGGTTGCCGTGGTGTTTACCGGCATCTTTATGGCAATGCTGAACATCGTCGGTCAGCAGCTGACCACCCTCACCGCCTACAACGAATACATCACCGATGTGATCATCGCCGTGATCGTATATCTGAGTGCCTTCTCTCTGGTGATCCAGATGTGGCTGGGCCGCAAAAAGAAGGCTTCCAAGAAAGGAGGCAGCAGCGTATGACCTTCGTAGTACAGCAAACCCTTTTGTTTGCAATTCCCTTGATGATCGTGGCGCTGGCCGGCGTGTTTGCTGAGCGCAGCGGTATCATCAATCTGGCTTTGGAAGGCATTATGATCATGGGTGCCTTCATCGGCGTGTATTTTGTCCGGCTAATGCAAGGCCTGGATGTGTTTACCGCTGCCGCAAAGGCAAAGGACTACCTGACCCTGCAGGGTCTGGAGCTGGCCGCCATGGCAGTTGCCGCACTGTTTGGCGCGATCTTCTCTCTGCTTTTGAGCTTCGCTGCCATCAATCTGCGGGCTGATCAGACCATCGGCGGCACGGCTCTGAACCTGATGGCCCCGGCACTTGTGCTGTTTTTGGTACGGATCTTGGCCAACCAGAACACTCTGCAAATGCTCACCGGCGACTCCGCCTCCTGGTTTATGATCAAAAAATCCACCCTTGGTATTGATAAGAGTGTGGATCTGGGCTTCTTTGGAGAGACCTTCTTAAACAAGGTGTATCTTGCCACTTATGTGTGCATTCTGATTTTTGTGATCCTGTCGGTGATCCTGTACTTCACCAAGTTCGGTCTGCGGCTGCGGGCCTGCGGTGAGAATCCCCAGGCTGCTGCATCTTTGGGCATCAATGTGTTCAAAATGCGGTATGCCGGTACCACCATCTCCGGCGCGCTGGCAGGTATGGGCGGTTTCGTCTATGCCCTCACCGCCACCAACTGCACCGCCAACGGCGAGGTGGCCGGTTTCGGTTTCCTGGCGCTGGCTGTGATGATCTTCGGTAACTGGAAGCCTCTGAACATCGCCCTTTCCGCTCTGCTGTTCGGCCTGTTTAAGTGCATTGCCGCCGGCTACACCAGCATTGATATCAACGGAGATGGCGTTTTCCTGCTGGCAGAGCTGGGCATCAGCTCCCATCTGTACCGGATGCTGCCCTACTTGATCACCATTGTGGTGCTGGCCTTCACCTCCAAGAAGAGCCGCGCCCCCAAGGCAGAGGGTATCCCCTATGACAAGGGAAGCCGCTAATCATTTGCAAGGCCCGTGGAATACGGGCCTTGCTTTTTTGCAAATTATGAATTTTGTGCAAACTTTTTCTTGCATTTTGTCGAAAAAAGCGGTATACTCATACCCAGAAATATCCATGGAAGGAGGAAGTGTCTGACAGCTTGCTGTGACATTTTCTCTTTTTTTCGGATGTAATAAAAATTTGGAGGAAAAAACATGAATCTGATCTACGGCATTAAAGACAAGCCCAAGTTCGGCCAGATGCTGGTGTTCGCATTCCAGCAGGTTCTGGCAATTCTGGCAGCTACCATCGCTGTTCCCGCTATCGTTGGCAACGGCATGTCCGCCTCTGCAGCCCTGTTCGGTGCAGGCGTGGGTACTATCGTTTACCAGCTGTTCACCAAGTTTAGAAGTCCCGTGTTCCTGGGTTCTTCCTTCGCCTTTATCGGCTCTATGGTGGCAGCCTTTGCCGGTGCGGTTTCCGCTTCCGCAGGCTTTGCCGGCCTGATCATCGGTGCTGTGTTTGCCGGCCTTGTGTATGTTGTCATCGCGATCGTGATCAAGCTGGCCGGTGTTAACTGGATCAACAAGCTGATGCCCCCTGTGGTCATTGGACCTACTGTGGCTCTGATCGGCCTTTCCCTGGCAGGCGCTGCCATTAAGGATGTGTTCTCCTATGGTCCTCAGGACGCCAACGGCTCCTTCGTTATGAGCGCTCCCATCTGGGCATCCTTCGTCTGCGCTATGGTCACTCTGCTGGCAGTCATCCTTGCCTCCACCTACGGCAAGAAGATGACCAAGCTGATCCCCTTCATTATCGGCATCCTGGCCGGTTATGTGGTCGCTGCCATCTTCACCCTGTGCGGCATTCCCGTCATCGACTTCTCTCTGTTCCAGAATATGCAGATCTTCGCTGTTCCTGAGTTTACCTTCCTGGAGGGTCTGAAGGGTGTGAAGGAAGTGGATGGCTCTTACATCGCCACCATTGCAGTTGCTTATATTCCCGTGGCTTTCGTGGTCTTTGCTGAGCACATCGCTGACCACAAGAACCTGTCCTCCATCATCGGTGAGGACCTGCTGAAGAACCCCGGCCTGCACCGCACCCTGCTGGGTGACGGCATCGGCTCCGCCGTAGGCGCTATCTTCGGCGGCTGCCCCAACACCACCTACGGTGAATCCGTTGGCTGTGTTGCCATCACCCGCAACGCTTCCGTGGTTACCATCACCACCGCTGCTGTGATGTGCATCGTCATCTCCTTCTTCGGACCCTTCGTAGCCTTCCTGGACTCCATTCCCGGCTGCGTCATGGGCGGTGTGTGCACCACCCTGTACGGCTTCATCGCTGTTTCCGGTCTGAAGATGATCCAGAAGGTGGATCTGAACCAGCACAAGAATCTGTTCGTGGTTGCTTCTATTCTGATCCCCGGCATTGGCGGTATGGCTATGGCCATCGGCAAGGTCACTCTGACTGCCATTGCCTGCGCACTGATCCTGGGCATCATTGTGAACCTGGTAGTTTCCAAGGCCAAGGAAGACTGATCTCTGCAATAAAAAGGTGCACTGCAAAATAGACTGCCCCAGTTTGTGCGGACAGTACAAAAAAGAGGCCCTGTGTAAGATTATTAAGTTTTAAGCGGAGTGGCGCAGCGTCAGCGGCGCCACTCCAGTTTTTATCTGGATGCGCTCGTGGTTGTAGAAGTGAATGTATC
>JAZOBL010000062.1:0-29350 GCA_045595945.1 Faecousia sp. | reverse complement strand
ACCAGGCAGCCGGCTACTGCCAGAATGATCTTCCACAGTTTCGGCTTGGTTGCCTTTTCCGCCGGTGTTTCCGGCATTTCAGAAACCACCGGGACTTCCGGAGTCTCCGGCGCCTCTGTCAGATCCTTGCCGCACACGGGGCAAACGGCAGTTCCCTCTTCCAATTCAGCAAAACAGTATTTGCAATTCATAGTCATTCCTCTTTCTCCCGTCGCCGGGCCGATTCCTCCATAGTTTACCACATTCCACCGCCAAACGCAAGGCAGTTCCAAAAATGTTAACATTCCTGTAAAAGAGGGGCTGTGCCCCTTGCAAAACAGGCGAAAAAATGTTATGATTTTATATTGAAGAGCTATACACAAAAGGAGTTATTCCATGAAGGAAAAAACCACTGTTATTACCCCGCAGCAGCTGGATTCCCAGCTGAAGTGCTGCGATGAAATAAAAGCCTACTGGCACAGCCAGGGCATCACTCCCTCTGCCTATGTAGAGACCTACGGCTGCCAGCAGAACGAGGCTGACTCGGAGCGGATCCGGGGTCTGCTGATCGAAAGCGGCTACGCCATTGTGTGCGAAGCAGAAGGCGCCGATGTGGTGGTGATGAACACCTGCGCCATCCGGGAACACGCAGAGCAGCGTGTCTTCGGCAACTTAGGCGCGCTGACCCACACCAAGCGCCGCCACCCGCGGCAGAAGATCTTTCTGTGCGGCTGCATGGCCGGACAGGAGCATGTAGTAAGCCGGATTAAGAACAGCTATCCCCATGTGGACGGTGTCTTCTCCACCCACCACCTGTGGCAGTTCCCGGAGATCCTGAAGCGGGTCCTCTTTGTTGGCAAGCGCACCTTCTTTACCGCCGATGAGCCCGGCTCTATCGTGGAGGGTCTGCCCCAAAATCGGGACAGCTCCCTGAAAGCATGGGTATCCATTATGTACGGCTGCAACAATTTCTGCACCTACTGCATCGTGCCCTATGTCCGGGGTCGGGAGCGCAGCCGCAAGCCGGATGATATTCTTACGGAGTGCCGACAGCTGATTGAAAGCGGCGTCCGGGACATTACCCTGCTGGGTCAGAATGTAAACTCCTATGGCAAGGATCTGGAGGATGGAATGGATTTTGCAGACCTTCTGGCTGCCATTGCCCAGATCCCCGGGGATTTTCTGATCCGGTTTATGACCAGCCACCCCAGAGACGCATCCCAAAAGCTCTTTGATACCATGGCTGCTTCCCCTAAGATTGCAAAGCAGCTGCATCTCCCCTTCCAATCCGGTTCTTCCCGGGTCTTAAAAGCCATGAACCGGCACTATGACCGGGAAACCTATCTGGAAAAGGTTTCCTACGCCAAATCCGTGATGCCGGATCTGGTGCTGACCTCCGATGTGATCGTAGGCTTCCCCGGGGAGACAGAAGAGGAATTTGAGGAGACCCTGTCTTTGATCCAGCAGGTACACTACGATTCCCTGTTCACCTTTATTTTCTCCCCCCGAGCCGGTACCCCTGCCGCCACCATGGAGGATCCCACCTCCAAGGAGGAGAAGAATCACCGGTTCGACAGACTCTGTGATCTGCAGAACCGGATATCCGAAGAAATCCACAGCCATTACATCGGCAAGACCCTCCGGTGTCTCATCGACGGCACTGATAAGGAGCTGCTCACCGCCCGCACCGAGGGCGGCCGTCTGGTTCGGTTGGAGGGCGATCCGTCTCTGATTGGTACATTTACCGATCTTACCATTACCGGCGCTACCACCTGGAGTCTGACCGGAAAACTTGCAGAAAAGGACTGAGAATATGGCAGAGAAAAAGCCTGAAATGACCCCTATGCGGCGTCAGTACTTCCAAATCAAAGAGCAAAACCAGGACTGTATCCTGTTCTTCCGGCTGGGCGACTTCTATGAGATGTTTGACGACGACGCCAAGCTGGCCGCCCGGGAGCTGGATCTGACTCTGACCACCCGGGATCGGAACAAGCCCAAGGAGGAGCAAACCCCCATGTGCGGTGTGCCCTATCACTCTGTGGACTCCTATATCGCCCGGCTGGTGCAAAAAGGCTATAAGGTCGCCATCTGCGAGCAGATGGAAGACCCCTCTCAAGCCAAGGGCATTGTCGAACGGGATATCACCCGGATCGTGACCCCCGGCACTGTTACGGAAAGCTGCATGCTGGATGAGAGCCGGAACAACTACATAGGCTGCCTTTACGGAGAGGATACCCGTCTGGGTCTCGCTTTTTGCGATATCTCCACCGGTGCGTTTTTCGTCACCGTCTGCGCCGACGGTCCGTCTGCTGCATCGGAGCTGGGGCGGTTCTCCCCCTCTGAGGTGCTTCGTTACGGCGCTGCTGCCCAGGAGGAGAGTATCAGTAATGCCCTATTCCAACGGCTCAGCTGCTGCGTCAACGAGGGAAGACCGGAGCAGTTTACGGCAGAGGATGCTGCCGATGTGCTGGAGCAGCATTTCGGTCTGTCCCTGTCTGAGCTGGGACTCACCGGCCTGCCGGAGGCCATTCTGGCCGCAGGCAGCCTGCTGCGGTATCTGCTTGCTTTACAGAAAAACGAGCTGGCCCACATTCGCCAGCTGCAATACTACACCACAGGTCGGTTTATGGAGCTGGATATGGATGCCCGGCGGAATCTGGAGCTGACCGAGACCCTCCGCTCCAAGGAGAAAAAGGGCACTCTGCTGTGGGTGCTGGATAAGACCCACACCGCCATGGGCGGGCGTATGCTCCGCAGCTGGCTGGAAAAGCCTCTGCTGGATGCTGCCGAGATCGGTCGCCGCCAGAGCGCGGTGGAGGAGCTGGTCCATGCAACCGTCTGCCGGGGCGAGCTGGAAGAGGCTCTGAAGGATGTTTCTGATTTGGAGCGGGTCATGACCCGGGTGATCACCGGCACGGTCAACTGCCGGGATCTTCTGGGTCTTGCACGGGGCTTCCGGGCCCTGCCGGAGGTAAAGCGCCAGCTGCAGCAGACAGAAAGCTCTCTGCTGCGAAAGCTGGAGGAGGCCATTGACCCCCTCACTGATTGCGCCGATCTGATCGAAAGCACCATTGTGGACGAACCTCCCCTCACCGTCCGGGAGGGTGGTATCATCCGCAAGGGCGCAGATCCCGAAGCTGACCGGCTGCGGGACATTATGAATGGCAGCACCAATACCATTCTGGCTATTGAAGCGGAAGAACGGGAGAAGACCGGCATCCGTACATTACGGGTCAGCTACAACCGGGTCTTCGGTTACTATATCGAGGTATCCAAGTCCTTCATTGACCAAGTACCTGCCCACTATATCCGCAAGCAGACCCTGGCCAATAACGAGCGCTACATCACCCCGGAGCTGAAGGAGCTGGAGGAGCAGGTACTTACCGCCAAGGAGCGGCTCACCGCTCTGGAATACCAGATCTTCTCCCAGCTACGGGAGCATCTGGCTGCCCAGGCCGCCAGAGTGCAGACCGCTGCTGCCGCAGTTGCCGCGGCTGATGCCCTGTGCTCTCTTGCCACGGTGGCGGTGAAGAACAACTATTGCCGTCCGGAAATTGCCCTGGACAATGAGATCTCCATCACCGATGGACGCCATCCTGTGGTGGAGCAGATGCTCAAGGACACGCTCTTTGTACCCAACGACACCTGTCTGGGGGCTAAGGATAATCAGGTAGCAATCATCACAGGCCCCAATATGGCCGGTAAATCCACCTATATGCGCCAGGTGGCGCTGATCGTGCTGATGGCACAGATGGGCTCTTTCGTGCCTGCCCGGTCTGCCCGGATCGGTCTTGTGGATCGGGTATTTACCCGGATCGGCGCCAGCGATGATCTGGCCTCCGGTCAATCTACCTTCATGGTGGAGATGGCGGAGGTGGCCTCTATTCTCAAGTATGCCACCGCCAAGAGTCTGCTGATTCTGGATGAGATCGGCAGAGGCACTTCCACCTACGATGGCATGGCCATCGCCCGGGCGGTGCTGGAATACGCCGCCAGTTCCCGGCACTTGGGGGCAAAGACTCTGTTTGCCACTCACTATCACGAGCTGAGCGTCATAGAGAAGGAACTGCCCAATATCAAGAACTATAATATTGCCGTGAAAAAGCGGGGGGACAAGATGATCTTCCTGCGGAAGATCGTTCCCGGCGCTACCGACGATAGCTTCGGCGTGGAGGTTGCCAAGCTGGCCGGTCTGCCCACTTCCGTGGTAAACCGTGCCCGGCAGATCCTGCAGGAGCTGGAAAGTCAGGAGGGTCGCGCCCCTGTGCTGGTGCGGCAAGAGCCGGAGGATGACCAGATCAGTATGCTGGATCTGCGCGCTCAGCAAATCCGTCAGGCGTTGGAAGCCATCAGCGTGGAGACCCTGACTCCCATTGAAGCCATGAATGAATTGTACAAGCTGAAGAAAATGCTGGAGTAACATGAAACTTTCCATTTCCATGACCCGCCGGGAAACGGTTTTCGGCTGGGTGTATCTGTTTATCAATCTGTTTGTTCTGCCTGTGCTGCTGAACATGGGCAATCAGCTGCTGGCTGCGCCCCTGTCGGAAGCGGAGCTGAATCTTGTGTACTTTGCCCTGAACTTCCTGCTGGTGCTGGTGATCTTCCGCCGGTTTCTGGGGAAGTCTCTTGCCTTGGCGCTGAAGACCCCCTGGCGGTGTCTGCGGTTTGCAGCACTGGGCTTTTTCCTGTACTACATCGCCATGATGGCCGTTTCCCGGGTGGTCACTTACCTGCAGCCGGAGTTTGTTAATGTGAACGATAGCGCCATTATGGATATGACCCGGGAGCAATACACCCTGATGTCCATCGCTACGGTATTCTTAGTGCCCATTACCGAGGAGACCCTCTTCCGGGGGCTTCTGTTCCGGGGGCTGCAGGAAAAAAACCGGGTTCTGGCATATATAGTTTCCACCGTTGTGTTCGGTGGGATTCATGTGGTCTCCTATGTGGGACTATATGACTGGCTGACGCTGCTGCTGTGCTTCCTTCAGTATCTTCCCGCCGGCATTGCCCTGGCATGGGCCTATGAGAAAACAGACACCATTCTTACTCCCATGCTGATCCACATGACCGTAAATCAAATCGGCGTTTCTGCCATGAGGTGATTATATGCCTAAGATTATTCAACTCTCAGCCCATATCGCCAATCTGATCGCCGCCGGTGAGGTGGTGGAGCGGCCTGCCTCCGTAGCCAAGGAGCTTTTGGAAAATGCCGTGGATGCAGGTGCTTCCCAGGTGACTCTGGAGATCCGGGATGGCGGTATGACCTTCCTGCGGGTCACGGACAACGGCTGCGGTATGAGCGCGGAGGATGCCCGCACAGCCTTTTTGCGCCACGCCACCTCCAAGCTGAGAACTGCGGAGGATCTGTCTGCCATCGTCACCATGGGATTCCGGGGCGAGGCGTTGGCTGCCATCGCCTCTGTCAGCCGGATTGATCTGCTGACCAAGACCCCAGGAGCGCTTTCTGGCACTTCCATCCATTTGGAAGCCGGTGTCATCACCGAGGAGAGCGAGGCCGGCTGTCCCGACGGCACTACCATCATTGTCCGGGATCTGTTTTACAACACCCCCGCCCGGATGAAGTTTATGAAATCCGATTCTGTGGAGGGCAGCAAGGTTGCTGCCGCCATTCAGATGCAGGCGCTGGCTCACCCAGAGGTGGCCTTCCGGTTCCTGCGGGACGGCAAGGAGGTCCTGTCCACCCCCGGCACCGGTTCTCTGGAAGCCGCAGTCTACTGCGTATACGGCAGAGAATGCGGCAAGATGGTGAACGTGGAGAGCAAGTGGGAAAACTACACCCTCACCGGCTACATTTCCAAGCCCACCGATGCCCGCCCCAGCCGGGCGCTGCAGACCTTCTTTGTGAACGACCGGCCGGTAAAATCCCGGCTGCTGATCGCAGCGCTGGAGGAGGCTTACCGGAATCAAATGATGGTTGGCAAATTCCCCGCCTGCGTGCTGCATTTGAAGATACCTGCCAATATGCTGGATGTGAACGTGCATCCTGCCAAGACAGAGGTGAAATTCCTCAACGAAAAAGCGGTTTTTGACTGTGTCCACTACGGAGTGTTGGGCGCGCTGAATCAGGCCCCTGACCGCCCCCAGATGCAGTTTCAGCCTGTTCCTCCTGCTCCCCAGCCGCCCAAGGCGGCTGTGACCGTACAGACTCCCAAGGCTGCGCCCCAAAAGCAGGAAAATTTCTTCCGCATTATGAGCGCTCAGGAGTATCGGGTGTTCTCGGAATCTGTAAAAGATGCGCCCAAGCCCAATGCTGCGGCAGCTGCCGCTACCGTCAAGGCGGTAGAGCAGACGATGCAGCCTGTATTACGGGAGAATGTGTTCCTCCCCTCTGCTGCCCCTATGCCCATTCCCACCTTACCGGTAACATCTACACCTGTCGTTCCTCCCGCTCCGGCGGAAGAGATCCCGGAGCAGGTGGTGATGGAGGCGGTGGCCCAGGATACCCCCTGGCGGTTTGTAGGGGAGCTATACAACAGTTACATTCTGGTGGAGCGGGGCGAGGAAGCCTATCTCATCGACAAACACGCCGCCCACGAGCGGATCTTATTTGAAAAACTGAAGGCCAATCAGGAGGCTATCTCCTCCCAGAGTCTGCTGACGCCTGTTTCCTGCAATTTAGGCCCAGAGGGAACAGCCATATTGCTGGCAAATGAGCTTTTGCTGGAGGAGCTGGGTTTTGGAATCGAGGAATTCGGCGATAATACCATTTTAATCCGGCAGATCCCCATGGATCTGGATCCGGCGCAGGCAGTAGAAGCGCTGGAGCGACTGGCAACAGACCTGCAAAATGGCCGTAAGGAAAGCCCGGACACCGTCCGGGATGAGCTGCTCCACACAGTGGCCTGCAAGGCGGCTATCAAGGCCGGTTGGCAGACCAGCCAGCAGGAGCTGATGGCTCTGGCGGAGCAGGTGATGGCCCGGGAGGATCTGAAGCACTGTCCTCACGGACGCCCTATTTGTATTTCCCTATCTAAAAAGCAGCTGGAAAAGCAGTTTAAGCGCAGTTAAGGAGACCGTTTATGGAGCATCACAAACTCAAGCAGCATATCCTCATCCATCAGATCCTCCTGTGGGGCGGTCTGATTTTGGCGGTGCTGGCCTCTCTGGCCCGGCCAGCTATGACTTGGGTCCTTTGGATCGGCTTGATCATCGCTTTTGGCGGGCTGGTATACCGTGTAATTTTTGTCAAGTGCCCCTACTGCGGTGATACCATGGCCGGCAGCCGCACCATGCCCCGGCACTGCCCCAACTGCGGCAAAGAGCTGGACACCTAACAGGAGGTCTTACCCCCTATGAATCCAATTATCTGCATTGCCGGGCCTACCGCTTCCGGCAAAACCGCCCTGTCCATCGCTCTGGCCAAGGAATTGGATGGAGAGGTCGTATCCTGCGATTCTATGCAGGTGTACAAATACATGGACATCGGCACCGCCAAGCCTACGACTCAGGAAATGGAGGGGATTCCCCACCATATGCTGTCGGTAGCAGAGCCCCAGGAGGATTTTTCTGTGGGCAAGTACTGCCAGATGGCTACCCCGATTGTAGACGACATCGTATCCCGGGGTAAAACCGCCATCATTACCGGCGGCACGGGCCTTTATATGGACGCACTGATCCGTGGCAATGACTTCGCTCCCTGCCCTGCCACCGGCTGCCGGGAGCAGCTGGAAGCCCAGGCTGCCGCGGAGGGCATTGAGGCGGTGATCGCCCGATTGCGGGAAGTGGATCCTGAGTCGGCAGAGCGGCTGCACCCGTCCGATCAAAAGCGGATCATCCGGGCAATGGAGGTCTATCTGGAAACCGGTGAGACGATCACCCAGCACAACCGGAAGACCCAGCTGTTGCCCCCCAAATTTGACCCTATCTGGTTTGCCTTGGAGGATGCTGACCGGCAGGATCTCTACGAACGGATCGACCGGCGGGTGGAGACTATGCTGGAGCAGGGTCTTCTGGAGGAGATCCGTTCCCTTTTGGCCCGGGGCATCCCGGAGAAATGCACCGCCATGCAGGCCATCGGCTACAAGGAATTTGTGGACGCCTTGGCCGGACGCAGCTCTTTTGAGACCGCCACCGCCCTGGTACAGCAGTCCTCCCGGAAATATGCCAAGCGGCAGCTGACCTGGTTTCGCCGGAATCCGGCTATAACCTGGCTGCGCCGGGAGCATGGGCAGGAAACTGCCGAAATTCTTGCTCAGGCCCGACAGGTCTTGGCAAAATCCGACAAGTAAAAAATGGTAAGATTTGTGTATCCCAAAAGAAAGAAGGAATACATATGTCTGACCCTATCAATCTCCAGGAAGCCATTCTCAGCGAGGTGTGCCGGGACAAGGTGCCTGTCACCCTGTTTCTGATGAACGGTTTCCAGCTCCGGGGCACCATCACAGGGTATGATAACTTTGTGGTGGTCCTGGTCAGCGACGGCAAGCAGCAGATGATCTACAAGCATGCCATCTCTACCCTGGCCCCCATGAAGCCGGTAAAAGCAGTGTAGCAAAAAGGCGGCGGAGCAATGCTTCGTCGCCTTTTTGTGTCAAATACAGAAAGAAGGTTCTTATGTCGATTGCAGAAAATGTTACCCGTATTAAGCAGGAAATGGAAAAAGCCGCTATCGCCGCAGGCAGAGACCCCGGAGAAATCCTCCTGTGCGCCGCCACCAAAATGAACGATGCCGATGCTGTCCGGCAGGCTATTCTCGCCGGCGTGGACTGCTGCGGAGAAAACCGGGTGCAGGAGCTGACCCAAAAACTGGCGCAAAACGCCTATGACGGTGCACCGGTGCATTTTATCGGCCATCTGCAAACCAACAAGGTCAAGCAGGTAGTGGGAAAGGTCAGTCTGATCCACAGCATCGATTCCCTGCGCCTGCTGGAAGCGGTGGACAAGGAGGCCGCCCGTCAAGGGCTCTGCCAGGATGTCCTGCTGGAGATCAATGTGGGAAACGAGGCAAGTAAGTCCGGTTTCTCCATAGCCGAGATGCCGGATGTTTTGGGTAAAGTTGGTCAGTTTTCCAATATTCGAGTCCGCGGGCTCATGGCAATCCCCCCAATTTGCCAGAATTCTACAGATAATCACAAATTTTTTCAAGAAATATACCAGCTTGCTGTTGACATAAGGGCAAAAAAATACGATAATGTATGTGTCGATGTTATGTCCATGGGTATGTCTGATGATTTTGCAGACGCCATTGCCTGCGGCAGTACCATGATCCGTGTGGGAACTGCCATCTTCGGTTCCCGTGGGTATTAAGGGTTTCGTCCCTGACAGGACGTGAATATACCAGAAGGAGATATAAAGATGAGTTTTTGGGACAACGTTAAGAAGTTTGCGCAGCCCTATTCCGATGAGGATTACGATGATTACGATGACGAGATGACTGATTACGAGGAGGAAACCCAGGAGCCTGCTCCCCGTACCCGCCGTCCCTCGCCTTTTGCAACAATTACACAGGAATCTGAGAGCACCTATACCGCCCCCGCTGCCTCTGCCTCCGCATCCGCCGGTTTTAGTGGTCAGGTGGTAAACATGGGCTCCGGTAAGCAGGAAGTGGTTCTGTTCCACGCCAAGACCTTTGATGACGCTGCCAAGGCTGCTGACGAGCTCCGCAGAAGAAAAGCCGTCATTTTGAATATGGAAAATGTGGACAAGTCTCTGACCCGCCGGGTCGTGGACTTCCTGTCCGGTGCCGTTTATGCTCTGGATGGCCGTGTGAAGAAGGTTGCCCAGTCTACTTACCTGTTCTGCCCCCACAATATGGATGTGGTGGGTGATCTGGAGAACATCCAGACAGAAGTTGAAAGCTACACCTAACCGGCAAAGAGAGGATACACTATGTTTACACCCCAACAGATCGACCAGATTTCCTTTAATCGTGCTACCTTTGGTGGCTACGATATGCAATCTGTGGATGAATTTCTGGAGCCGCTGATCGAGGACTATGTCACCCTGTATAAGGAAAACGCCCTGCTGAAAAGCAAGATGAAGGTTCTGGTCAGCAAGCTGGAAGAATACCGCAACAATGAGGCCAGCATGAAGGATGCCATTGTCAATGCGCAAAAGACCTGTGACCTGATGGTCAAGGAAGCAGAGACAAAATGCGCCCAGATGCTGCAGGATGCCAATGCGGTGGCGATTGAGAATGCAAAGAACGCCGATACGCTGATCGCCGCTGAGACCGCCCGGGTGGATGATGCCCGGAAGCTGGCCTGCAACAAGATCGACGAGATCAAGGAGCAGATTTCCTCCTGTCTGAATGCCCTGGAACGGATCAAGGCTGCCAACCTGTCTGCCATCACCCCCACCGGTGTGTTTGACTATGACCGGGTAGAGGGTTCTGCACAGGATGCTGAGACCAGCGCCGTGGCAAACGAGATTTCCGCAAACCTGCAGGCCCTGGTGGGCACCACCGAAGAGTCCGCCCCCACTGCAGAGCCTAAGCATCCCGTTACCGACACCACCACCGGAAAATTCTCCAATCTGCAGTTCGGCCGTAACTACGACCCCCAGAACCGCTGATCGCAAGTCCATATTTTCAACGCATAGATGAGGACATGTGGATTCCTTCCTGCTTTTTTAGAGAGCTGCCGTTTGGTGCAAGGCAGTAAAGCGCAGGTATCCGTATCCCCTCGGAGCGGCGCACCGAATTTACCAGTAGGCTGCGCCGGGCGCGCCCGATACAGCGCAAGTCAAGTGCCGGCACATTGCCGGAACAAGAGTGGTACCGCAGAGGTATATGCCTTTGTCTCTTACTGTAAGGGGCAAAGGCATCTTTTTTTTGAATCGAATATGGAGGTTATATCCCATGGAATTTAAAAACACCATTATCACCCCCAAGACCGACTTCCCCATGAAGGCCGGTCTGCCTGCCCGGGGGCCGGGTATGCTGGAGCGCTGGAATGAGCAGGATCTGTACAGCCTGATGCTGGAAAAGAACAAGGACCTGCCCCCCTTCATTCTCCACGACGGCCCTCCCTTCTCCAACGGCTATATCCACATGGGTCACGCCCTGAATAAAACCTTGAAGGACTTCATCGTCCGCAGCCAGGCCATGATGGGGCACTACACCCCCTATGTCCCCGGCTGGGATAACCACGGTCTGCCCATTGAGCGGGCTATTGAGAATTCCAAGAAAAAGCTGAACCGGGATATGTCCGTGCCGGAATTCCGGAAAGCCTGCGAGGAGTTTGCTGAGGACTTCATCCAGAAGCAGATGTCCGGCTTCCGCCGTCTGGGCGTGGTGGGTGACTGGGCCCGTCCCTATCGCACCATGGACAAGCATTTTGAGGCCCAGGAAGTGAAGGTCTTTGGCCGGATGTTTGACAAGGGCTATATCTATAAGGGTCTGAAGCCTGTAACCTGGTGTCCTGCCTGCGCCACCGCTGTGGCTGAGGCCGATATTGAGTACAAGGACGATCCCTGTACCTCTGTGTATGTAAAGTTCCCCATGAAAGACGATTTGGGAAAGCTGGCAGCATTTGACTGCAGCAAGCTGTCCTTCGTGATTTGGACCACCACCATCTGGACTCTGCCCGGCAACATGGCGATCTGCCTGCATCCCAGAGATTCCTATGTGCTGGTGAAGCCCGATTACAGCGATGAGATTTTCATCGTAGCAGAAGCTCTGTGCGAAAAGGTTATGGGCATGGGCGGCTATACAAGCTATCAGATCCTGGCCACCTATCCCGGCAGTTTCTTTGAAAACATGCTGGCGCAGCATCCCTTCATCGACAAGACCTCTCGCCTGGTGAACGCCGAATATGTCACCATGGACAGCGGTACCGGCTGTGTCCACACTGCCCCCGGCTTCGGCGCAGACGACTACCAAACCTGTATGCGCTACGGCATGGAGCTGATCGTGCCTGTAGACGACTACGGCCGTCACACCGACTATGCCGGTAAATACGCAGGTCTCAAGACCGAAGAATCCAACCCTGTCATTTTGGCAGATATGAAAGAAAGCGGCATGCTGTTCGCCTCCGAGCAGATCGTCCACTCCTACCCCCACCATGATCGCTGCAAGAAGCCGGTGATCTTCCGGGCAACTCCCCAGTGGTTCTGCTCTGTGGAATCCTTTAAGGATCAGGCTGTGGCGGCCATCGAAAATGTGCAGTGGTATCCTGCCTGGGGTGAGGACCGCATGGTGTCCATGATCCGGGAGCGGGCCGACTGGTGTATCTCCCGTCAGCGCCGCTGGGGTCTGCCCATCCCTGTTTTCTACTGCAACGATTGCGGCAAGCCTGTCTCTACCCCCGAATCCATCGCCAAGATCTCCGCTCTGTTTGACGAGCACGGCTCTAACATCTGGTTTGAAAAGGAAGCCATGGAGCTGGTTCCCGAAGGCTTTACATGTCCCCACTGCGGCGGCAAAACCTTCGAGAAAGAGACCGACACCCTGGACTGCTGGTTTGACTCCGGCTCTACCCACTATGCATCCCTCTACCACGACACCCCTGAGCTGTGGCCTGCAGATGTATATTTGGAGGGCGCTGACCAGTACCGTGGTTGGTTCCAGTCCAGCCTGCTGACCTCTGTGGGTGCGCTGGACAAGGGCGCTCCCTTTAAGCAGGTGCTGACCCACGGTTGGGTGGTGGATGGTCAGGGCCGCGCCATGCACAAATCCCTGGGCAACGGCGTAGATCCCGCTGATTTGATCAAGGACTTTGGTGCGGATATTGTCCGCCTGTGGTCTGCCTCCACCGACTACCATGTAGATGTGCGCTGCTCCAAGGAGATCTTCAAGCAGATCGCTCAGAATTACCTGAAGTTCCGGAACACTGCCCGTTACTGTCTGGGTAACCTGTATGAATTCGACCCCAACAATCTGGTACCTGCCGACCAAATGGAGGAGCTGGACAAGTGGGCGTTGACCAAGCTGAACGCGCTGGTGCAGACCTGCCGGAAAGCATACAATAGCTACGAGTTCCACATGGTCTCCCACGCCATCAACGACTTCTGCGTGGTAGAACTGTCCTCCTTCTATCTGGATATTTTGAAGGATCGGCTGTACTGTGAGGAAAAGGATGGCCTGCGCCGCCGCTCCGCACAGAGCGCACTGTTCCTGATCCTGGATGCCATGGCAAAGCTGTTTGCCCCCATTCTGGCATTCACCTGTGATGAGATCTGGCAGGCAATGCCCCATCGCTGCAGTGACGATACCCGCAATGTGCTGCTGAACCAGATGCCCGAGAGTTTTGCCGCCTACGCGTTGGACGAAGCTGCCATGGCAAAGTGGGATACCATCATGAAGCTGCGCCAGGATGTCAACGGCGTGCTGGAGATCGCCCGTGCAGACAAGCGCATCGGCAAGGCTTTGGAAGCCCATGTGAGCCTGGACACCCAGGACGCTGTGCTGAAGGCTGCCTGCGACGGTGTCAACCTGGCGGAAATCTTCATCGTGTCCTCCTGCGATTGGGAGAAGCCGGAAGATGGCGCCACCACCGGTGTAGGCACAAACCTGCCCGGCGTGACCGTCGGCGTCACCGAGGCGCGGGGTACCAAGTGTCCTCGCTGCTGGATGCACTCTATGGATGCTGACGAAAACGGCCTGTGCAAGCGCTGTGCCGCCGTCATCGCCCAGATGGATCTGGAAGTTTAAGATACAGCAAAACCGGGAAGAAACCAATGGTTTCTTCCCGGTTTTTATTACGTGAAGTTTTACTTTCCGAAGACCTTTTCCGCATTTTTCATCATTTCCCGGATGGGAAGATGGTAGGGGCATCGTTCCTCACAAGCACCGCAATCTACGCAATCGGCTGCGGTTTTTCCCATGGCCAGATACCGGGCAGTTGCCCAGTCCTGTAGGTGATACCGAGTGTAGTAACCCTCCATCATGAATACGGCGGGAATGGAGATGCCGGTGCTGCAGGGGGCGCAATAGTTGCACCGGCGGCAGAAATTTGTACCCAGACTCCTGCGGATTTCTCCGATCTTCTCCTGCTCCGCATCCGTTAAGGGCGCGGTATCGGAGGTAGCTGCCAGATTTTGGTCGATCTCCTCCGCCGCAGCCATACCGGGGATCACCACGGTCACATTGGGGTTGCTGACTACAAACCGCAAAGCGGTGGCAGCATCATCAATGGCGCCGCCTGCCAGTGGTTTCATACAAATAAAGCCGATATTCTTTTCGGCGCACTTGGCAATCAGCTCCTCACCCTGGGTCTCCACCACATTGTAGGGGAACATGATGCTCTCCACCCAAGGCAGTTCCACCGCCTTGGCAAACAGCTCTACCGCATGGAGGGTCACGCCGATATGTCCGATCTTGCCGGCCTGCTTAGCCTCTAACAGAGCCTCCAGCGCGCCGCCGGGGGCCTGCACCTGCTCCAGGTCTTTTTCGTTGGGGTTATGGATCTGGTACAGATCAATGTAGTCGGTACGCAGATTTTGCAGGCTGATGTCCACATCCTTGGCCATGGCCTCCTGGGTACGAGACATGCTCTTGGTAGCCAGCACAAACCGATCCCGGATGCCCTCCAGAGCATAGCCCAGGTACTCCTCGCTGACCGTGTAGCCCCGGGCGGTATCGATATAGTTGACCCCCTCATCGGCTAGTCGGCGGATGAGCTTTTTTGTGCCCTGTGCATCGATTTTCTGAATGGGGATGCCCCCAAAGCCCATGCGGGAGATCCGCAGGCCTGTCTTACCTAGAATTCTGTATTCCATCAGAGACCCTCCTTGTTATTTCTGTTTTGGTGAAGCGCTGTGGGAGGTGCTTCGGGTTCTCCCTCCCGGAGCCGCTTTTCAAACCAATAAATTCCGTGCCATGCGTTCAGCTTATAACCGCACCGGGGCAGATGGGCGATTTCCTGATAGCCCATCGCCCGATGGAAGGCGCAGCTATCCAGATTACTGTCGGTGACGATTCCGTACACCGCAAAATACCCCTGCCGGCGCAGAACATCCTCTGCTGCCTCATAGAGCTTTCTGCCGATCCCCTTCCCTTTTGCCTCCGGCCGCAGGTACACGGAAAGATCCGCCGTCCACTGGTAGGCTGCCCGGGAAAACGCCCGGTCTGCGTAGGCGTAGCCAAGGATCTGCCCATCCTCCTCCCAGACAAGCCAGGGAAACTGCCGGGTGATGTCCAGAAAGCGCCTGCGAAACTGTTCGAGAGTGGGCACTTCGTATTCAAATGTGAAGGTGGTGTGCAGGATATACGGTGCGTAGATCTGCAGGATCTGGGGCACATCCTCCAACTTTGCCTGGCGCAGCATACCATCTCCTCCTGTTGCTTATTTTTGAGCGGTTTAGGTAGCACCGCGCAGCTCGATGATCTGATCCCGGAGAACCGCCGCATACTCGTATTCCATCATGCGGGCAGCTTCCTTCATCTGTTTCTCCAGACGGGCGATTTCCTTCTCCTTCTCCGCCTTGGTCATCTTCACACCTGTCCGTCCCTTCCGCTCCGCGGTGGGGGAAGAGATTTCGATCAAATCCCGTACGGACTTGATGACGGTCTTGGGCACAATTCCGTTGGCTCGGTTATAGGCATCCTGGATCTCACGACGGCGCTTGGTTTCCTGGATAGCAGCGTCCATGGACGGTGTCACGGTGTCTGCATACATGATCACCATGCCCTCTGCGTTTCGGGCAGCGCGGCCGATGGTCTGGATCAAACTGGTTTCACTGCGGAGGAAACCCTCCTTGTCCGCATCCAGAATGGCTACCAGGCTCACCTCCGGCAAGTCCAAGCCCTCCCGGAGCAGGTTGATACCCACCAACACGTCGAATTTTGCCATTCGCAGATCCCGGATGATCTCCATCCGTTCCATAGCACCGATGTCCGAATGCATATACCGCACCCGGATCCCGGCCTTTTGCAGATACACGGTTAGGTCCTCCGCCATCTTCTTGGTAAGAGTAGTTACCAGCACCCGCTCGTCCCGGGCGGCTCTGGCGTTAATCTCCCCAATCAGGTCATCTATCTGCCCTTCGATGGGTCTTACCTCCACTACAGGGTCCAAAAGTCCTGTAGGACGGATCACTTGCTCCACTACCTGTCCAGAGCGGGTGTGCTCATATTCCGCAGGGGTCGCGGAAACATAGATCACTTGATTGAGTTTCTGGTCAAATTCCGTAAAGTTCAGCGGGCGGTTATCGTAGGCAGAGGGCAGCCGGAAGCCGTAATTCACCAGAGCATCCTTTCTGCTCCGGTCACCGGCATACATGGCACGGCACTGGGGCAGGGTCACATGGCTCTCGTCCACAAACAGGAGGAAATCCTCCGGGAAATAGTCTAAAAGAGTTGTGGGAGGTGTGCCCGGGGCCCGTCCCTGGATCACCCGGGAGTAGTTTTCGATACCTGTACAGAAGCCGATCTCCGTAAGCATTTCCAGATCATAGGCCGTCCGCTGAGCGATCCGCTGAGCCTCCAGGAGCTTATTGTTCTCCTGAAAATATGCCACCTGCTGATCGCATTCCTGCCGGATCTCCCGCATTGCCCGCTCCATTTTCTCCCGGGAGGCCACATAGTGGCTGGCGGGGTAGATGGCCACATGGTCGATATACCGCTCCACCATGCCGGAGACCGCATTGATCTCTGAAATCCGGTCGATCTCATCGCCGAAAAACTCCACACGGATGGCCCGGCCTGCCCAATAGGCGGGATAGATCTCCAGGGTGTCGCCCCGGACACGGAACTTGTTACGGGAGAAGTCGATATCATTGCGCTCGTAGCGAATCTCGGTCAGCTTTCGCAGGATGTCGTCCAGAGGGCGCTCCTGCCCTACCCGCAGGGAGATCACCATGCTTTTGTAATCGATGGGGTCGCCCAGACCGTACAGACAGCTGACGGAGGACACCACGATCACATCCCGGCGCTCAAACAGAGCCGAGGTGGCGCTGTGACGCAGCCGGTCGATCTCCTCATTGATGGCAGAGTCCTTCTCGATATAGGTATCCGTATGGGCAATGTATGCCTCCGGCTGGTAGTAGTCGTAGTAGGAGATAAAATACTCCACCGCATTGTTGGGGAAAAATTCCCGGAACTCCGAGCATAGCTGGGCGGCAAGAGTCTTGTTGTGGGCTAAAACCAGGGTTGGTCTATTCAGTTTTTCAATCACAGATGCCATGGTGAAGGTCTTGCCGGAACCGGTCACGCCCATCAGGGTCTGTTCCCGCAGACCCAAATTGACACCCTGGGTCAGTTTTTCGATGGCCTCCGGCTGGTCGCCGGAAGGCTTATACTCAGAAACCAGCTGGAATCGATCCACCGCTTACGCCTCCTTCAGCAAATGCCGCAATACTCGTCTGGGTTGTATAGTTTCGAATCAACAAGAGATACAAAGTCATCATTACTTACGATGATATGATCGGCCAGATTCAGATCCATCGTGTTCAGGGCTTTTGCCACCTGTTGGGTAGTTTTAACATCGTCTGCCGAGGGAATTGCCAGTCCGCTGGGGTGATTATGGGCCAGAACCACTGTAGAGGCCTTCACCGCCAGCGCCATCTCGACGATCCGCCGCACCGGAATGTTGGCAGAATTCACACTGCCCTCCCCCACTTTTTTGCAGCAGATCACCTTGCACTTGGCATCCAGGCACAGCATAAACACCGTCTCCACATTTCGTCCATAAAAATACGGCATCAAATAATAGCCAAATTGCGCATTGCTGGTGAGCATTTTTCCGGGTTCGGACTGCTTCACCTGATAGTACCGCCCCACCTGGGTGATCAGCGACAGGAAGGTGGAAATGCTCTGATTGATACCATCCACTGTTTCCAGCTCCTCCTGGCTTGCATTCAGGACACCGTTCAAGGAACCGAAAGTATCCAGCAGTTTATGGGCCAAAGGGTTTGTATCCCGTCGGGGAACGCAGTAGAACAACAGAAGCTCCAAAACATACAATTCATCGAAGTTATCCAGGCCATCTCTGCGGAAACGGTTCTTCAGCCGCTGCCTGTGACCCTCGTGTATCGACATATTCTCACCTCTTTCGCGGATTTCACTTGCTATTTTCAAAAGGATTCGTTAAAATAGGGGTAGTAATATTTTCGGATGAAAAGTTTTCCGGAAAATGCACATCATATGGCGGGAGGAGAGGTAACATGGATCAATCAAATCACCCCTTCGCATTGCTGGACTGGATAGAGCGTCCCGCATTTTGCGTATCTGACGGACACATCGTCGCCGTCAATGGAGCTGCTTCCCAGTTTCAGCTAAATGCCGGTATGCCTGTAACCCCGCTGCTGGGGAATCACGCGCAGGCCTATGAAGACCTGTCACAGGGCTGCCTGTACCTGACACTTTCTGTCAACGGCATTCCCTGCGGCGCATCTGTACAACATATGGATGGGTTTGATTTGTTCCTCTTGGATCAAAGCGATGAGTCCCTCCGGGCGCTGGCGCTGGCTGCCCAGCATCTGCGGCTACCTCTGTCCAATGTGATGATTGCCTCCGACCGGTTGTTCTCTCAGCTTGAGCAAACTGAATGCTCTGCCCAGGCAGAACACATCAACCGTGGCTTATACCAGCTTTTGCGAATCATCAGCAATATGTCCGATGCAGGAAATTATCAGGCTTCCGGTCAAGTGGTTATGGAAACGGTGAATTTCACCGCCATTGCAGATGAGTTTGTGGAAAAGGCCCGGACAATGACGGAAAGCACAGGAATCACCATCCAATACACCGGTCTTAATGAGCCTGTTTTGGGTCTTGCCAATCCGGAGCAGTTGCAGCGGGCGTTTTACAATTTGCTGTCCAACGCCATTAAGTTTACCACCACCGGTGAAGTCATTGACATTAAGCTGGTGAAATGTAACCATCAGCTGCGTTTTATCATCTGCAATCCCAGCGCTCCCAAGCAATCCGGTGACCTGTTCGCCTGCTACCGGCGCACCGCAGGGATTGAAGACAGCCGCAACGGCTTGGGTCTGGGACTTACTCTTGTGCGGGCGGTTGCCAGCGCGCACAGAGGCACAGTTTTGATTGATCATCCGGAAGGCACACACACCCGGGTCACGATGACTGTTGCTATTCAAAAGCCAGATTCTTCCAACACCGTCCGTTCCACCACAAACCGCGTCAGCGACTATGCCGGCGGGCGGGACAAAGGACTTTTGGAGCTTTCCGAAGTGCTAAAGCCCTCCGCTTATCACAAAATCAACTAATCTCTTCCCTGCCCGGCAAAGCCGGGCAGGTTTTTTATAAATAACGCTTCAAATATTTGCCGGTATAGCTTTCTTCCACAGCAGCAACTTCCTCCGGCGTGCCGGTGGCAACCACATAGCCGCCCTGATCGCCCCCTTCAGGGCCAAGGTCGATAATATGGTCAGCGGTTTTGATCACATCCAGATTGTGCTCGATCACCAGCACCGTATTGCCCGCATCCACCAGCTTCTGCAGCACCTCGATGAGCTTATGCACGTCCGCCGCGTGCAGGCCGGTGGTGGGTTCATCCAGAATATAAATGGTGCGTCCGGTGGACACCCGGGCCAGCTCCGTTGCCAGCTTTACCCGCTGGGCCTCGCCGCCGGAGAGAGTGGTGCTGGACTGCCCCAGCTTCACATATCCCAGGCCCACCTCCACCAGGGTCTGGGCTTTTCTGCGGATCTTGGGCAGATTCTCGAAGAATTCCACCGCTTCCTCTGCCCGCATATCCAATACCTGAGCGATGTTCTTTCCCTTATATTGCACTTCCAGCGTCTCCCGGTTATACCGTTGCCCCTTGCAGACCTCACAGGGTACATACACATCCGCCAGGAAGTGCATCACGATCTTCACAAGGCCGTCACCGCTGCAGGCCTCACACCGGCCACCCTTCACATTGAAGGAGAACCGTCCCGGGCCATAGCCCCGGATCTTAGCATCATTGGTAGAGGCAAACAGATCCCGGATGTCGTTAAACAGACCCGTATAGGTTGCCGGATTGGAGCGGGGGGTACGGCCGATAGGGCTCTGGTCGATGTCGATGACCTTATCCAGATGCTCCATTCCCTCAATGCACCGGCAGGCACCGGGGCGGGTCCTGGCGTGGTTCAGTTTTCCCAACAGCGTCTTATTCAGCACTTCCGAAACCAAGCTGGACTTACCGGAACCGGACACACCGGTGACGCAGGTCAGTGTTCCCAAAGGAATGGATACATCAATATTTTTCAGATTATTCTCTGTAGCACCCTGAATACGCAGGAAATTTCCGTTCCCCTGACGCCGTGCCGAGGGTACGGGAATCTTCTTCACGCCGGTTAGGTACTGACCGGTCACAGACCGTGGCTCAGCGCAGATATCCTCCAGGGTTCCTGCCGCCACGATTTCGCCGCCGTGGCTGCCAGCACCGGGGCCCACATCCACAATGAAGTCCGCCGCCCGCATGGTGTCCTCATCATGTTCCACCACCACAAGGGTGTTGCCAAGATCCCGCAGGTGTTTCAGCGTTTCCAGTAGTTTATCATTATCCCGCTGGTGCAGGCCGATAGAGGGCTCATCCAGAATATACAGCACACCCATCAGGGAGGAACCGATCTGGGTGGCCAGACGGATCCGCTGGCTCTCGCCACCGGACAAGGTGGCTGCCGACCGGGACAGCGTCAGATACTGCAGACCTACATCCGTCAAAAACCGCAGCCGCACCTTGATCTCCCGAAGGATCTGCTCCGCTACCATCACCATACTGCCCTCCAGATGGAGGTTCTCCGTAAATTCCAAAGCCTGGGCGATGCTCATGCGGCAAAAATCCATAATACCGATACCGCCCACCGTAACCGCCCGGGCAATATCAGACAGACGGTCTCCGTGGCAATGAGGACAGGCGGCGGAGGACATGCACTCCTCCAGCTCTTTCCGGGCGGCGTCAGACTGCGTCTCTCGGTAGCGGCGGCTGATGTTGTTCAGAATCCCCTCAAAGGGCTGTTCCAGCACGCCCATACCGTTGCCTCGGTTATAGGTCATCCGCAGCTTCTCTTCTCCCGTTCCATAGAGGATCACCTGCATGGCTTCCGGAGGCAGGCTTGCCACCGGCTCGGTGAGAGAAAACCGATACTTCTGCGCCAGTGCCTCAAAGTACATCCGGAATATGGAATCGGTTCTGGCATTGCTCCATCCGGAGGCCTGAATGGCACCGCCGAAAATGGATTTGCTCTTATCCGGGATCACCAGGTCTTCGTCTGCCACCAGCTGAAATCCCAGGCCGGTACAGGCAGGACACGCCCCGGCAGGATTGTTGAAGGAGAACATTCTCGGTTCCAGCTCCGACAAGCTGATTCCGCAATCCTCGCAGGCATAGTTCTGGGAAAAGCTGATTTCCTCATGGGCATCCGGCAGGCTGATGATCACCAGACCTCCGGAGTGGGAGCAGGCGGTCTCAATGGAATCCGTCAAACGGCGGCGCTGACCCTCCCGGATCACAAGCCGGTCCACCACCAGCTCGATGGTATGCTTTTTATTCTTTTCCAGTTCGATCGTCTCGTTCAGGTCGTACAGAATGCCGTCTACTCTGACTCGGGCAAAGCCGCCCTTCCGGGCGTCCTCGAACACCTTGGCGTGTTCACCCTTCTTCCCCCGGATCACGGGAGACAGCACAAGGAACCGGGTACCCTCCCCCAAGCCTTCCACCCGATCCACGATCTGGTCGATGGTCTGGCGGCGGATTTCCTTGCCGCATTTGGGGCAATGGGGAATACCTACCCGCGCCCACAGCAGACGCAGATAGTCATAGATCTCCGTCACCGTGCCTACGGTAGAGCGGGGATTCTTGGAGGTCGTCTTCTGGTCAATAGAAATGGCCGGAGAGAGCCCGTCGATGGAGTCCACATCGGGCTTGTCCATCTGCCCCAAAAACTGCCGGGCATAGGAGCTGAGGCTTTCCACATACCGGCGCTGGCCTTCGGCGTAAATGGTGTCAAACGCCAGGCTGGATTTGCCGGAGCCAGACAGCCCGGTAAAGACCACCAGCTTATCCCTGGGGAAGGTCACATCCACATTTTTTAAGTTGTTTTCTCTTGCGCCTTTGATGCGAATCGTATCTTTCATGGCTGGCTCCAATGCATTAAAAGTCTTCTAATTAGTATAACACGGCAAACGCTATTCTACAAGCACAATTTCAAACATAATTTCGTTTTATAAAGTAAATTCTCAGCCCCGAGTCCTTCGGCTGTTTTTTGTCGGATTGATGGAAGCATTTTACTTGCATTTGGTATTTTTTGTTAGTATTTCTTTCGGTTCGGTGTTGCTTTTTATAGGCGGATGATGTTATAATATCTGTACTGTGGCTTGTAGTATGGCTATAAGCAAAAAAAGAAGAATGAAGCGAGGTATTACTTAAGATGATTGCTTACGGTGAAAACATCAAAGTATTCTGCGGAAATTCCAACCCTGAATTTGCGGCAACTGTGTGCCGAGAGTTGGGTCTGGATCTGGGCAAGGGCGTTGTGCAGACCTTTGCCGACGGCGAAGTCTCCGTCACTTTGGAAGAAACCGTTCGTGGTGCCGATGTGTTCCTGATCCAATCCACCTGCAAGCCCGTCAATGACCACCTGATGGAGCTGCTGGTTATGATCGACGCATGCCGCCGTGCATCCGCCGGCCGTATCACTGCTGTAATTCCCTACTTTGGCTACGCGCGCCAGGATCGGAAGGCAAAGAGCCGGGATCCCATCTCTGCCAAGCTGGTTGCCAACATGCTCACCGCCGCGGGTGCCAACCGGATCCTGACCATGGATCTGCACGCGGCACAGATCCAGGGCTTCTTCGATATTCCCGTGGATCATCTGCTGGGCAACCCCACCTTTGTAAAGTACTACCTCGATAAATTCCCGGAAGATAAGTTTAACCACGATGAGTTTGTTGTGACCTCCCCCGACGTGGGTTCTGTTGCCCGGGCCCGTGCGTTTGCAGCCAAGGTACACATGGGTCTGGCCATTGTTGACAAACGCCGCCAGAAGGCCAATGTGTGCGAGGTTATGAACGTCATCGGCGATGTCCGGGGCAAGACCTGTATTTTGTATGATGACATGATCGACACCGCCGGCTCTCTGTGCAACGCCGCCGAGGCGCTGGTCACTGTGGGCGGCGCCAAAGAAGTGTATGCCTGCGCTACCCACGGTGTGCTGTCCGGCCCCGCTTTTGACCGCATCCAGAATTCCGTCATCAAGGAAGTTGTTGTCCATAACACCATTCCCCTGCCCGAGAACTGCCCCTGTGACAAGATTAAGCAGCTGGATGTGGCGCCCATCTTTGCCCGCGCCATCTCCCATGTCCACGGCGGCACTTCCATCGCAGACCTGTTCTAAGCCGTGTTTGGAAGAAAAAGCGAAAGCTGGCTGATCGTTGGTCTGGGCAATCCCGGTAAAGACTATGCCCGTACCCGTCATAACTGCGGATTCCGCGCCATTGATCTTCTTGCCCAGTCACTAGGCTGCAAGATCGATAAAGGTAAGTTTCAAGGTCTCTATGGGCAGACTACCTATAAGGGAAAGAAGTTATTTCTACTGAAGCCCCAGACCTATATGAATTTGTCCGGCCGCTCCGTTCTGCAGTTGTCTGCCTACTACAGTATCCCGCCCCAGCGGATCATCGTGCTATTTGATGACATCTCTCTGGATCCCGGGCGTCTGCGGATCCGGGCTGACGGCTCTGCCGGTGGGCACAACGGTATCAAATCCATCATTCAGGAGCTGGGCTCTCAGGACTTTCCCCGGGTAAAGATCGGCGTTGGTGCCAAGCCTCACCCGGAGCAGGATCTGGCAGATTGGGTTCTGTCCACTTTCTCGGCAGCGGAGGAAAAAGCGTTATCCGCCGCTCTGCCCCGTGCCGCAGAGGCCGCCCTTTGTATTCTGGAAACGGGCATTGAGGAAGCTGCTAACCGATACAACGGCTTCCGGCCGTAGCCAAATAAAGATTGTCGTTTTACCACGGAAAGGGGGGTATTTTCCCCCTTTCCGCTTTCTTGCGTGGGTAAAAAGCTCCCAAAAGTGAGGTTCTGTATGGAAAAGCTTCTCTCAATTCTAAGAACAATGCCGGAATATACCGCCCTGCTGGAGGCCATTGGGCAGAACCAATGCGCCGCAGTCACCGGCGTGGGTCAGGTGAATCGCAGTCACATGATCGCAGGCATTTTCAGCCACAGCAGCCGCCCTGTGGTGGTCATCTGTCAGGATGATCTGGCTGCCAAGCGGGTGCAGGCAGAGCTGAATGGGTTTTTGGGGCAGCTGTTTCCCGTTCTTCCCTCCCGGGAACTGACTTTGTACGATAGCGCCGTGGTCTCCCGTGGCTGGGAGCAAAAGCGGCTGCGCCAGCTTTATGATCTGGCGCTGGGAAAAACGCCCCTGCAAATTATGGCGTGGGATGCCCTCTGCCAGAGGACTGTGCCGCCTGCCGTGCTGCAAAAGGCAGCTTTTACCCTGCAGGTAGGCCGGGAATATACTCTGGACGCCCTGTTGGCGCAGTTGACCGGTGCAGGCTACAGCCGCTGCGGTATGGTGGAAGGCCCGGGACAGTTTGCCGTGAGAGGCGGCATTCTGGATGTATTCTCCCCTGCAGCGGATCAGCCGATCCGGGCGGAGTTTTTCGGTGACGAGTTGGACACCATGGGATACTTTGACCCGGATACCCAGCGGCGCACGGATAATGTGGAGGAAATCGTGATCTTGCCTGTGGGCGAGACACAGCCCCGGCTGCACCCGGAAGGATTGGAGGGTCTGTGCGCTGATATTTCTCAGCTGATTGCCCGCCAGCGCCGGAGAAAGAATCCCAACCAGCAGCTGATCAGCACTCTGGAAAAAGATCTGGAAAAATACGAAAATGGGTTGCAAAACCCCGCATCTGACCGGTATATGGCTCTCATTTATCCGGAGTTTGCCACTGCTATATCCTATATCCCCAAGAACGCCGTGATCGTCCTGTGCGACCAGAGCAGTCTCCATCGCTCTGCCCGCACCCGGGTGGAGGAGGTGGGTATGCAGCTGGATAGTCTGCTGCAGGCTGGTCTGGTGGCCGGTGAGCTATGCGACTATGTTTGGCAGTGGGAGGATTTTTGCCGGGAGCTGACAGACCGCATACCGGTATATCTGGATACCTTTGCTGCTACTGCCTATCCGGAGGAGCGGCTTCCCCAGCAGCTTTTACCCATGACCGCCAAGCAGCTGCCCGGCTACGGCGGCAATATGGATACGGTCGCCTCAGATCTGCACCATTACCAGAAACTGGAATTCTCCTGCCTGGTGCTCTGCGGTTCCCGCAGAAGAGCGGAGCTATTGCAGGAAATGCTCCACAGTAAGGGCTTGTCTTCGTTTTTGTGTATCCCGTTGACCACTATGCCCCAGCCGGGGCAGATTCTGCTGGCAGAAGGCACACTGCCCTACGGCATGGAATATCCCAACGCCAAGCTGGTCATTTTAACAGAAGGACAGCTCACCGGCAAAACAGAACCTCGGCGCAGACAAACCAAAAAATCCGCCACCAACCGGCAAAAGCTCAATTCCTTTACGGATCTGACCCCCGGTGATCTGGTGGTACATGAAAATTACGGCATTGGCCGCTTTGTGGCTATGGAGCAGATCCGGGTAGACAATGCGGTAAAAGACTATATTAAGATCGCCTATCAGGGTTCGGACACCCTGTTCGTTCCCGCCACCCAGCTGGACATGGTCAGCAAGTACATTGGCGGCGGCGAGGACGCCAACATTCGGCTGAACAAAATCGGTACGGACACCTGGCAGAAGACCAAGGCTAAGGCCCGGAAAGCAGCCAAGGATATGGCCGCCGAACTGATCCAGCTCTATGCCGCCCGACGGCGGCAGGAAGGCTTTGCCTTTGCCGCAGACTCTCCATGGCAGCAGGAATTCGAAGACAACTTCCCCTACCCGGAGACTGACGACCAGCTGCGGTGTATCGCCGATATCAAGCATGATATGGAGTCCCCCATCCCTATGGATCGGCTGCTGTGCGGCGATGTGGGCTTTGGCAAGACAGAGGTCGCCATGCGGGCGGTAATGAAGGCTGTTATGGACGGCAAGCAGGTGGCCATTCTGGTGCCCACCACTGTCCTTGCCCAGCAGCACTATCAGACAGCGGTTGCCCGGTTCCGGGGATTCCCGGTAAATATCGATGTGCTCAGCCGCTTCCGCACACCTGCCCAGCAAAACAAAACCCTGCAAAATTTAAGGGCAGGTCTGGTGGATCTGGTGATCGGCACCCATAAGCTGCTGCAAAAAAGCGTGCAGTTTAAGGATCTGGGCCTTTTGATCGTGGATGAAGAACAGCGCTTCGGCGTCAGCCACAAGGAGCGGCTAAAGGAGCTGTCCAAAGGCGTGGATGTGCTGACCCTGTCCGCAACCCCCATTCCCCGGACACTGAACATGGCGCTGTCCGGGATTCGGGATATGTCCACCATTGAAGAGCCTCCCGCAGACCGGTATCCGGTGCAGACCTATGTGATGGAGCACAACAACGCCGTATTGGACGACGCCATCCGCAGGGAGATCGAGCGAGGCGGACAGGTGTATTATCTGCACAACCGGGTGGAGACCATCGACCAATGCGCAGCCGCCTTGGTCAAGCGCATCCCCGGTCTGCAGGTGGCAGTTGCCCACGGAAAAATGGGCGAGGAAGCCCTCAGCGATGTGATGCGCTCTATGGCAGACGGAGATATTCAGGTGCTGGTATGCACCACCATTATCGAGACCGGTCTGGATATCGCCAATGTGAATACACTGATTATTGAAAACGCAGACCGGTTTGGCCTCAGCCAGCTGCACCAGCTTCGGGGGCGTGTGGGCCGTTCCTCCCGGCATGCTTATGCCTACTTTACCTACCGACCAGATAAGTCCCTGACTGAGATTGCAGAGAAGCGGTTGTCCGCCATCCGGGACTTTGCTGAATTCGGCTCCGGTTTCAAGATCGCCATGCGGGATCTGGAGATCCGGGGTGCCGGCAACCTGCTGGGCGCGGAACAATCCGGCCACATGATGAGTGTAGGTTACGATATGTACCTGAAGCTGCTGGACGAGGCGGTGCTGGAAGAGCGGGGCGAAAAGGCCAAGGAGCCGGATTGCACCGCAGACCTGAATGTGACCGCCAATGTGGATAAAGACTATGTATCCCGGGGTGAGGAGCGTATGGATCTGTACCGCCGGATGGCTGCCATCCGCTGCCAGGAGGATGCAGACGATCTGTTGGATGAGATCGTTGACCGCTATGGTGAGCCGCCTAAGGGCGTACTGAACCTAATCGACATTGCCCTGCTGCGAGCCAACGCCCGGTCTGCCGGGATCAGCGACATTCGGCAGAAGGCAGGCGAGGTGCAGTTTACCATGTGGAATTTGAATTTCGAGGCAGTCAGTATGCTGTGCAGTGATCCGGATTATAAAAACCGTGTCATGTTCATCGCTGCCGCTAAGGAACCGACCCTGCGGCTGAAGCTGGCCTCCGGCGTGGATAGTCTGCGGCAGTCCAAGGCCTTTGTGGAACGCTATCGCAGGTGTATTCCCCAGTAATTGCCTTACAAACACAGAATAAGAGGTGTTTTTATGGAAAGAGATCGCAGAAAAATCATCGCCCTGGTAATCGTTGGCGTCGTCCTGATTTCCCTGTGTGTAGGTCTGCTCTGGTTCTTCCTGCATATTGATGGTCCGGAGGACGGATACATTCTGGAAAACGTTTCTGTTGCCGGTGTGACAATAGGCGGTATGCCTCAGGAGGAGGCCACCGCAATCCTGGAAGATGCCTTTCTTCCAAAATTCCAACAGGATATGACGGTCACACTCCCCGACGGTGATGTGGCCTTACCTGCCCAGACGGCTGGCGCTAAGATGGATATCCAGAAATTGATAGAAGATCTTTATGCGCTGGGCCGCAGCAAGGATCGCCGGGAACGAAAGCAGCAGCTTCAGCAGGCGGAGACTGCAGGCTTTGAAGTGACCCTTGCCCCCTATCTCACATTGGATACTGGGGCTATCCGTCAGTGGTGTGACGAAATCGCAAAAGCACATTCCTCGGATCTTTCTGAAAATATCGTGGAGCTTTCCGGAGAAATGCCTAATCTAGACGAAGCGGCCGCGGGTGCTGGTGGGCAGATTCTGAAGATCACTGTGGGCTCTCCGGAGCGGCAAATCGAACCGGAGGCGCTGTACAACGGCATTGCAAAAGCCTACGCAGAGCTGGAATTTGAGATTGGGTACGCCTGCACTGTCACAGAGCCTACTCCCATTGCTCTGGATGCTTTGTATCAAGAATACTGCTTTGATCCGGTAGATGCTGTGATGGATTCCGAGACCTTTGATATTACACCCCACGCTATGGGATATGGTTTTGATTTAGAACAGGCTAAGGCTAAGCTTCAGGATGCACTGCCGGGAGATATTTTGGAAATTCCCCTTGTGGTCATTGCTCCCGACGCCACAACCGAATCCCTTACCGCAACCTTATACCAAGATGTTCTGGGTAGCTATACCGCCACCGCCAGTAGCATCTGGGGACGGGATATCAATCTGAAGCTGTCCTGCCAGGCTATCAATGGGATCGTGCTCCTGCCGGGTGAGGTGTTCTCATACAACCCCGCCCTTGGAGAGCGGACACCGGACAAGGGCTGGCAAAAAGCTGACGGCTATATTGGTAACGCCACAGTCAGCGAATACGGCGGCGGCATTTGCCAAGCTTCCTCCTGTCTGTATTTAAGCGCCATGCTGGCGGATCTGGAGATTGTGGAGCGGGTCAATCACGGATTTATCTCCTCTTATATGCCCTATGGCATGGATGCTACCGTCAGCTGGGGTGGCCCGGAGTTTTTGTTCCGCAACAGCACCCCCTACCCCATCAAGATTGAGGCGACTGCCTCCGGGGGCAGCGTCACCGTAAAGCTGCTGGGCACCGACACCAAGGACTATTATGTGAAGATGGATTATGAGGTGTTGGATATCTATCCCTTCGAAACGGTCGCAAAAGAGATGACCGCCGACAATCCCGACGGCTACAAGGACGGTCAGGTGATCGTCACCCCCTACACCGGATATAAAATCGCCACTTACCGTTGCAAATACGATAAGCAGACCGATGAGCTGATCTCCCGGGATCTGGAAGTGGTCTCCCGCTACAGCTATAGAGACAGAGTTGTGTGCAAGATTGTGGAGCCTGAGCCCCCTGCGGAAACTACCCCGCCAGAAACAACGCCGCCCGAAACCACCGCGCCTCCGGAAACCACAGAACCTGTACAGCCCGGTACGGAAAGCACCGAGCCGGCAGAACCTTAATATGCAAAAAAGCGTGTTGCCCAAGGGCTGAAGTGATAAAATGATGGTAGACACGAAAGTGCCTACCATTATTTTTTATGCTATGATAGATTCGGAGGTGGTAATATGCCAAGAAAGTACACTGTACGGAGCAAAGAAGAAAAACTATCCATTGTGAAACGAAACCTTA